>JBBTXB010000121.1:0-2856 GCA_038062475.1 Patescibacteria group bacterium | reverse complement strand
GTCATAGAACATGGAACACGTAACATGGAGCATTTAGAGCTTGCGCAAGATCCCCCAAACCATAGCGCCAATTTCATCCGCCAAGGCGACTGCTTTATCGCAGACATCCTTCGAGATGAAACTTTCTTTGAACGAAAATTCAATTAAATATCTTGATTCCTTCAGCGAGCCGAAGGAAATTTCAAGAAAATGCTTCCGTACTTTCTCTCTGCCCCGCGCATAACCTTCAATGTAATTTAAGACTGTTGAGAGTGCGGACCTGCGCAGTTGGGATGTCGTTCCGTACAGTTCTTCTTTGGGGAACTGTTTGGTGAACGAATAAACAAGATGGACGTAATCGTCCATATTGTTTTGCAGTTTTTCGTGGTACGACTCCTGTTTCATGTTTCGTGCTATGTCGTTTCGTGTTACGTGCTATGTCGTTTCGTGTTACGTGCTATGTCGTTTCGTGTTACGTGCTATGTGCTGCGTGCTTCATGTCGCGGCTTGCGAGTGATGCTTTCTGTCTTCATCCACGAGGTCCATGATTTGTTTTCTGATTTCGTGCGGGTTGGGAACTTGTTCAAAGACGAAGCGTTTTTCTTCCCCCGCAGTTTGAATGTGCACGTTGCCGTAATTGAAAAGTGTCGGGATCGCACCGTGCACTTCAGAGGTGACGTCCTGAATTTTGTACAGATCAAGTTCGGAAACGGTGCGTGAGAAGAGTCCCTGCTGTTCAACATTCACGATGCGGTCGTTGGTCAATATCCAAGCGTCCAAATAGTAGTCAACGAATTGGGTAAAAAAGAAAACCCAGATGCCGAGCGCATAGGTTGAGGCGAGAAGTCCTAAGAGCGGCGCGGAAACCGGGCCCGCAAGCAAGTCCGGCGCCTGACTCCGGAGCGCGTAATAGATGCCGATCGGGATGGCGGCGAGGAGGAGAAAGAGAGCGGCGTCTTTTAAGAACACGAACGGGTGGCGTCGGAGGAGGGCGACGATGCGTTCGTATGATTTTTGTTTAATGAGGGAGCCGAGATGCATATTAGAGAGTAGCTAGAAGCTAGAAGTCAGAAGTTAGGGAACGACGACATTTTGCACTTTATTTACTGGCCGAAGAGCTGGTTCACGTCGGTTGGGAGGCCGAGGTCTATGGTTTCTTTCCAGTTGAATCCGGAGAGGTACTGCCATGAGACGAAGAGAATGAGCGTGGCAACTCCGAGGTAGGCGGCGGTGGCGATAAAATCAGGGAAGATACCTTCCCCGAATTTTACCAGGTGGAACAGGTTGATGAGCGAAAAAAGCGCGAACACGAACAGCACGAGCGCGTAGGGTATTAAAAAAATGGAGAGAGGAATGCTGAACATGGGAGTGTTAGAGGAGCGTGCGGTGGGCAGGAATGTCGCGGCCGAGGTGTTTGTAGGCGAGTTCGGTCGCCACGCGGCCGCGGGGCGTGCGATGGATGAACCCGAGGCGCAGCAGAAATGGTTCGTAGACGCTTTCAATGGTTTCCGTGTCTTCGGAAGTGGCGGCGGCAAGCGAGGTGAGCCCCACAGGGCCTCCGCCGAACTTTTGAATCACGGCCGTAAGGAGATCGCGGTCAACGCGCGTGAGTCCACATTCATCAATTTCAAGCCGCGAGAGCGCTTCTTTTGAAATTGCCGCGGTGATCGTGCCCGTGCCGTGCACTTGGGCGAAGTCGCGCACGCGCCGGAGGAGGCGATTGGCCACGCGCGGCGTACGCCGGGAGCGACGGGCAATCTCTCGCAGCGCCTCCTGATCCGCGGGGACTGCGAGGAGTTCCGCGCTCCGCGCGACGATTTTCTTTATATCCAACTCTTCATAGTAATCAAGGTGTTCCGTGAGCCCGAATCGGTCGCGCAGCGGCGCGGAGAGAAGCGACGGCCGCGTGGTTGCGCCGATCACCGTAAAGCGCGGAATGGTGAGCCGTAGGGTGCGGGCGGACGGGCCCTTCCCGACGATGATGTCCAGCGCAAACTCCTCCATTGCCGGATAGAGCACTTCTTCCACCGTTTTCGGCAGGCGATGGATCTCATCAATAAAAAGAATGTCGCCCTGCTCGCGGTTGGTGAGGATTGCCGCCAGGTCGCCGACGCGCTCAAGCGCGGGGCCGGAGGTGGTGACGATATTCGCGCCCATCTCGTTCGCGATGACATGAGCGAGCGTGGTCTTTCCGAGTCCCGGGCTACCGTAGAGGAGCACGTGCTCAATGGGCTCCCCGCGCCGGCGGGCGGCTTCCAGAAAAGTGCGGAGATTCTCCTTCACCTTATCTTGGCCGATGAATTCATCCAGCTTTCGCGGCCGGAGGGTAAGGTCGAGCGCGCGTTCTTCGGTGTCAGCTGCACTCTCCGGAGCGCCTGCGGGCGGAGCGGCAAGAATTTCGGGTTTGTCAGTTTTTTCTTTCATATTCCCGATCGAAATGCTCCATGCTTCAGGTTTCATGCTTCATGGTCCAGTGTATCAGCGAAAGACGCTTTTTCAAAGCTCACCCCCCGAACCTTCTTTCCTTCTTCATATAGTCTTCAATTACTTTTTTAAATTCTGCTTTTCTAAAATCTGGCCAGAAAGTTTCTGTGAAATAAAGCTGGGCGTCAGAGGTGTCCCACATCATAAAGCCGCTTGACCAATGAGGCTCGCCTCCGGTGCGGATCACTAAATCCACTGCCGGCAATTCGTTTGTCCAAAGGTTTTGTTTAATTACATTTGCATCAATTCTTTGTCCAGAACCGCGTCGAAGGGTTACATTCGCGATCTTAGAGACTGATTGAAGCATTTCGTCTATCCCGCTATAAGCCATTAAAAATGTGAGATTGCAGTTTTTATAATCTTTCGTTTTTTGAATAATTTTATTACATACGT
>JBBTXB010000120.1:0-2222 GCA_038062475.1 Patescibacteria group bacterium | reverse complement strand
AAGGCGGCGTTGACGCCGGGGTAGTCGGGGACGGTATCGCGCTGCTCAAGCAGATATTCGCCAAAGCCATCGGTATATGGGAGTGGGACCAGAATGCCGAGACAATCGTCCCTGCGAGTACTGTCGAACCAGCGCGCTTTTTGGGCAAATATAATCAAGTGCCGTCCACCACACTTTCTTATGGGGACATCACCGAATTAGGAGACGAGAGCAAGCAGCCGCGGCCGCCGGTCATAAAAGCTGTCGGCGCATGCAGCGGCGGCCGGTGTCAGGAAGGCACCGCCGGCCAAATTACCGTGAACGGCCAATCGTCGGGGAACATCGTTGCAAACGGTCGGCTGCGCGTAACCATCCAATTCTTCGGCTATGCCGACGCGGACCAGATGCCCCTGAAGCTCGTGGCCGTGGACTGGGGAGACGGCACCGTCTCCGGCTCAACCGAGCCCATTAACTTCTATAAGAATCACCGCGGCTTTAAGGCCTCGGGCAGTTCCGAGTGTGACAGTTCAAACTTTGGAACTTCGCCCGCCGCGTGTGAAGACACCGGCCCGTTCAGCTTCACTCACGAGTACTTCCCGACCTGCGCGAACCCCAACCCCGCGGATTCGTACTGCCACTACACGCCTCGAGTAATCCTCCGCGACAACTGGGGCTGGTGCAACGGAACTCTCCCGACTGGTTGCCCGGGAGGCCCTCGGCCAAACGGCGGTTGCTACGGATTGCAGTGCGATGTCTTCAGCGACGACGCTCTCCGCGGCACGCTCTACGCCGGCGAACTCATCGTCGTTCCGGGGCAGTGAGATTAGTAGGTAGTGATTAAAGCACGAAGCACGAAATCCGAAATTCGAAACAAATCCGAATGACCGAAATACGAAAGCAGAAACAATACGATTTAGAAGGACGGACATTCGTGTTTGCGCGAAATGTGAGGATTTTTGTGCGTAAACTTCCAAAAACGACACCGAATATTGAAGATACCAAACAACTTGTTCGATCTTCTGGCTCTGTGGGCGCTAATTATATTGAAGCGAACGAATCCTTGAGCAAGAAAGATTTTCTCATGCGCATTAAAATTTGCCGAAAAGAAGCAAAAGAAAGCAAGTACTGGTTAAATTTGCTTGAGACTGGCGGTTCGGTCACCTTAGAAAAAGAACGAGAAACTTTGGTAGAAGAAGCCACTGAACTGATGAATATCTTTGGAGCGATTCTTCGTAACTCAAAATGACTAGTTTTAAACATTGGAACATTCGAATTTCGTGCTTGTTTCGGATTTCGATATTCGGATTTCGGATTTTTACTGTCCTGATATAATAAAACAATGCCTCGTTCTACCTTCTACCTTCTACCTTCTACCTTCTTTTCCCGCTTGACGCGAAAGCGACTGTTCTTCGCCGCCATTTTTGTATTGGCTGCGTTTCTTTTTGCATCGCAGGCCGTTGCTGCCCTTGACGTCGCAGAAATCGTTCAATCCGCGCTGGGTTTTGTGCTGGAGACGTATATCCAGCTCATTGGCAATCTGTTTATCGTCCTGACGCATATTTTGATCACCGTCGCTCAATACAATGATTTCGTGAATTCTGCGGCGGTCGTGAACGGTTGGGTGATTGTCCGAGACCTTGCCAACATGTTCTTTGTCCTGATTCTGCTCGTGATCGCCTTCGCGACCATTTTCGGGGTTGAGGCATATTCGTATAAGAAACTTCTGCCGAAGCTGCTCATTATCGCGGTGCTCATTAACTTTAGCCGCGTGATCGCCGGACTTGCCATTGATTTCGGCCAGGTGGTGATGCTTACCTTCGTAAACGGCTTCAAGGAAGCGGCCGGAGGGAATTTTTTTAATGGCTTGGGTATTAGTGAACTAAAAACTATCGTGGCGGGGGAAGATGCATATGAGAACTGGGACGCGATTGGTGGGCTTCTCCTCGCCGCCGGGGTTATATCGGTCGCAACCATCGCCATACTGGTCATGCTGGCCGCGCTCGTCTACCGCATGGTGATGCTGTGGGTTTACATCGTTCTTTCGCCCATCGCCTTTTTGATGGGTACCTTTCCGCAAGGACAGAAATACTACTCGCAATGGTGGGAACAGTTTACGAATCTGATTATCGTGGGGCCGGTGCTCGCCTTTTTCATCTGGTTATCGCTCCTTTCCATGCAAACGTCGGCAAATAATCTTGACACCCTTACCGGCGGCAAGTGGCCGACGGAGAGCGATGCCTCCG
>JBBTXB010000119.1:0-2066 GCA_038062475.1 Patescibacteria group bacterium | reverse complement strand
AATAATCATCAACTCGACCAAAAGTCGAAGTTGATATACTGGGTATGCCATCGCCCAACACACCAATCAGAGTCTCAATTTCAGAAGCGGCAAAACTTTTCGGCATTAATCCACAGACAGTCCGAAGGGCCATCAAGGGCCAGGAGGTTAGCTATGTCGTGGTTCGGGGGCGGTACAGGGTAAATTTTGAGAGTCTGCTCAAATGGTCGCAGAAAAAGACCACGGTGCGCAACAAGCTCAACGCAACCGGCATCGGGCAGTTTGTGGAACGATGGAAAATCAAAAACCCACTGTATAGCCCGAATCCGAAGCTTTTAGAAAAGCGTAAAGAGGAATGAGATGCTTTTCCGAAAAGTCATACTGATTCTCGTCTCTGCCGCCCTCCTCTTCCCCACCGGAGCGGTCGCATTGGCTTTGAATCAATTTCCCCTGACTGCCAATTATTACCTCAAAGCAGGCCCGGATATCCGCTCGGAAGACTATGGCACATTCGCCAACTACGATCTCCTGATCCTGCCGGCAGAAGCCGCTCTTTCCAACAAGGAATTTTTTACGGAGATGAGACGAAGAAACCCCGACATTATTCTCCTCGCCTATGTGCCTACGGTAAGCTACTCGTTCGTATGGCAAGACGCTCTCCACCAGAAACTCCGCGCGGGAATTTCCGACTCGTGGTGGCTGCGCGATTCTGCCGGAAATCCGATTTCCATCTGGCCGAACACCCGCGCCCTTTCCCTCGCATCCGATTGGAGTGCGTTTCTCCCTGAATTCATTGCCGAACACGTTCTCGTGACCGGAATATGGGACGGAATTTTTTACGACGAAGTAGACGCGGTTGTTTCAACGCGAAATGGCGGCGATGTAGATTTGGGGAATGACGGGGTGCGCGACGCTGCGTCCGCCGCCGACGCGCTGTGGCGCAACGGCAATGTTACCTTGTTCAGAAATTCGCGCGAGCGGTTCGGTCCCAAGACGATCATTATCGGAAATGGAAGTTCGGTCCCCGAATACCAACCGTTCTTAAACGGCCGCATGTTTGAATCATTCCCAACCCCATGGGAAGGAAACGGCAGCTGGAGGGCGGTAATGAAGAGTTATCTTGAACTTCCAACGCGCGCCGCTCCTCCCCCGATTTTCATTGTAAACGGCAATACCGGGAACACGGGGAACCGTGAGGATTACCAACGCATGCGCTTCGGACTCACGAGCACCCTCTTGGGGCACGGCTTCTGGGGCTTTGACTTCGGAGATCAAAACCACGGGCAGCTGTGGCAATACGACGAATACACGGCTTTCCTCGGCCGACCCGTATCTGACCCTGCAAACATCACCTACCCAGACGAACTCCGCGAAGGCCTGTGGCGAAGAGATTTTCAAAAAGGAATCGTCCTCGTGAACTCGGACTCCGTGAAGCGCAGCGTTACGCTTGCCGAGGATTTTGAAAAAATACGCGGAATCCAAGACCCGAGGACGAACAATGGCGGCATCACGAACCGCATAGAACTCCAGCCGCACGACGGCATTATCCTCCTCCGCCCGCTTGACCGGATCGTCAACGCCCCGTTTCCAAACGGCGCCTTCCTGCGAGTCTTTGACAGTGCCGGGCGTGTTGCCCGCACGGGATTTTTTGCCTACGAGCAGCTATATCGCGGCGGAGAAACTGTGATTGTAGAGGACCTTGACGGAGATGGAAGCGAAGAAACTGTGATTGCCGGAGACACGACCGTATCGGTCGTCGGTGGCGACGGGACTGTTCGAGCGACCTTCTCCCCGTTTGGAGATCGCTATCGGAACGGCATCAGTCTTGCGCTTGGAGACGTGGACGGAAACGGAACGAAAGAAATCGTCACCGGCACCGCTCGCGGTTCAGCCCCGAGTTCACCGCAGGGCGGAGAAGCGCTCGTAAAAATATGGAATCTGGATGGTACGCTTCGCCATTCCGGTTTTTATCCTTACGCTAAAACCTTCCGCGGCGGGGTGCACGTGGCGGTTGGCGATCTTGATGGGGATGGGAAAGACGAAATCGTGACCGGCGCAGGAGCAGGCGGCGGCCCGCATGTGAGGGT
>JBBTXB010000118.1:0-3727 GCA_038062475.1 Patescibacteria group bacterium | reverse complement strand
ATGGGGCGTGAGGTAATAGAGCGGCACGACCACGCTGTAGTCCAGTTCCGCCCCGCTCTGGAGCGTAACCGGAAGGTTTTTGTCGCGGAGACCCCGCTGGATGTGATCAATAAGCATGAAGTCTGCGGTACTTTCAATTTTGGTGCCAAAGTCGCCGAAATCTTTGAGACTGCCGGTGTATTTTGCTTCAAGCGCTATAGCGAAAGCGTCGGAAACGGCTCCCCCGTGGGGCGTGAAGATAACAAGCGTGTCCGGCCGCGTCGCGTAGAGATCCTGCTCCAAGGTAAGCAGTGCCTGGCGCGTGGCTTCCAGTTTAGCGAGATGTTCTTTTCCGACAGTGGGGATGAGAAGCGGAGAGTGAGGGACAACGGCAGAGAAGACGATCATAAGACATGAAGCATGGAACATGAAACACAAAGCATCCGTTTAAGGAATGCGCTTCGCGCGCCATGCCATATGTTACGTGCTGTGTGTTTTATGTTTTGTATGATACACTGTTTAGAACTTGCAATAAAGGGAGTTTCGTGATACGAAGCAATGCTGTTCCTTTAGAGATTGGAGGGCCAATGGATGGTCTTTTTACACACTGGCCGCAGATCATGGCGCTCTACGCGGGAATTGGATTTGCCGCCGCGGTTCTCATGATGAAGGCGATCGCCTGGAGCGCTCGCGAGCAGAAAAAGCGCGAGCATCCGATGATATATGTCGGCGTCTTCGTCTCCGCGGTCGTCTACTGGTTCCCGTTCCTGTGCGTGACGGTGTGCCTGCTCCTCGTGGTAGGTATAGCGATGGCGGTTATGTTCATCGGTTCCGACCGAAAGGATAGACAATGACGCTCGCATTGATCATCTTTGGTTCGGTACACCTCCTCATCACCTCGGCGCTCACGGTTTCCTACGTTCGGAACGAGCGAAAAAACGTCTTCGTGTGGCGACGGCTCACGAGATGGGGGCGGATACGACACTACTGCACTGCTGTACTCATGGCAACTTTCGCCATCATTCTTGGCATTATCGTTGCGGTCCTGTGCATCATCATCCCGCCTGCTCCAGCAGGGACCCTTCGTAAAGCGCAAGACGTAGCGTTACACATTGACGAGCGCTTAACCCCGTCCTGACTCCAATCAGGACGGATTTTTTTGCTTTGTCAAGATTGATTCCACCTGCTACAGTGCCAGCGGCTCTTTTCCAAAGGAATGGAACATGAAGAAATCGAAGCTTCTCTGGGTTCTCCTTGCGGTCATGGCTCTGAGCGCAACTCTCCCCCTCTTTCGACCACAGGAAGAGACAACGACCTACAGCAATTTCCTCGCGCTGGTCGAGGGGGGCAGCGTCTCCTCGGTCACGATTGACGGCAACCACATCGCGGTTTTCCTCTCCTCGGGAGCGAAGCTCCAAACCTATGCGCCGGACGATCCGGGCCTCATCGCAACGCTCAAATCCCGCGGCATCGTGATCGCCGCAAAAGAAGAGAAGAGTGACGGAAACACTGGGATGATGGCGCTCATGGTGGTAGGAAACATCCTGTTTCCACTTATCTTCATCGCATTCCTCGCCCGAACGATGAAGGGTAGTATGAATCGGTTCAACCTCTTCACCAAGAGCCCGGCGAAAACGCTCGGCCGCGAAGATGTAAAGACAGCGTTTGCTGACATTGCCGGCTGTGATGAGGCGAAAGCGGAGCTTGAAGAGGTCGTCGCCTTTCTCAAGGACCCTAAGAAATTCGCCCGTTTGGGCGGGAAGATTCCGGCGGGCGTCCTCCTCGTGGGGCCGCCGGGCACCGGAAAGACGCTTCTCGGCAAAGCGGTTGCCGGTGAGGCGGGGGTTCCCTTCTTCTCCATCGCCGGTTCTGAATTTGTGGAGCTCTTCGTCGGTGTGGGCGCATCGCGCGTGCGCAGTCTCTTCGAGGAGGCGCAGAAAGCGGCGCCCTGCATCATCTTCATTGACGAGGTTGATGCCGTGGGCGGTATGCGCGGGCTTGGCGCCATCGCGGGGGAGAGCGAGCGGGGCAGCACGCTCCAGCAGCTCCTTACCGAACTCGACGGCATGGCTTCGCGCGAGGGAGTGATCGTCCTTGCGGCAACCAACCGCCCCGAGGTTCTCGACCCGGCGCTCCTGCGGCCCGGGCGCTTCGACCGGCGCGTCATGGTGCCGCTCCCGGATCAGGCCGGCCGCGCCGCGATTTTCCGCATCCATACGCGGAAGGTCCCTCTCGCGGAAGGCGTGAACTTCGAAATGCTCGCCAAACTCTCGCTCGGCCTCTCGGGCGCGGACATCGGAAACATCGTGAACGAAGCCGCGATCCTCGCCGCGCGCGAGGGACGGGAATCGGTCGCCATGAGCGACCTCGAGCGCGCGAGAGACAAGGTCGCGCTCGGTCCGGAACGCCGCAGTTTGATTGTTGACGCGGAAACGCGCCGCATGGTCGCCTTCCATGAATCCGGGCACGCGCTCGTTACGCTGCTCACGGATGACGCAGACGATCTCCGCCAAATCACCATCGTTCCGAGAGGTACATCGCTCGGACTGAACGACCTCGCAGAAAAAGAGCGCTACCTCGTGACCAAAAAGCATGCGCTCGCGATGATTGATTGCCTGCTGGGCGGACGCGCGGCGGAAGAGATCGTCTTCCAAACGCAAACGACGGGCGCGGCAAACGACCTCAAGGGCGCGACGGATATTGCCCGGCACATGGTAGAGGTCTGGGGCATGAGCGATGCCGGGCTCCTCTCCTACAGCGCAGAGGGAGCGTTCCTCAAAACCGGCCTTGTGCGCGACGATGCCTGGGCGCCGTCCACACACCATCTACTTGATGTGGCCGAGCGCGATCTTGTGGCCGAACGCTACCAGCGTGTGAAAGGCCTTCTCGAAACAAACCGCGAGAAGCTCAAGGCGCTCGCCGAGGCGCTCCTTGAGCGAGAAACGCTTTCGGGAGCGGATGCGCGGCAGATTGTTGGCGTTACCGATGCAACGCAAACCTTCGGCAATTTGTAATGCTTTGCAGCGAACCGCGGAATTGTATTCCGCGGTATTTTTTTTACCCTCTAACCAAATATTTTGGTGTGGGGGTGTGGGGGCTTGAAATTTTTTGCTTAAGCGCCTACCGTAAACGTGGTTCCTTACAAGGAGTAATTCCATGACAGAAACCCACGGAGTTGAGGGGTTTGACAGGAAATCCCGAGCGCTGGTAACTGGCGCGAGCGGGTTCATGGGAACGCACATGGTGGATCTGCTTCTCGCGAACGGTTACGAAGTCGTCGCGACCGACATCTACGGCGCAAAGCCATATCGGGAAACAAAAGCGCGGTTTATTCCCGCCGACCTTACCGTAGCGGGAGACATTCTATACGAAAAAGTCCGTCGTAAGGTGGACGGATGGGAAAAACTTAATGAAGAGATGGAAGCGCTCTATCGTGCGGCCGAACGCGAAGAATCGCGTTCTTTGGCCCGCGTAGCAAGACGCGATTTGGCTTCTTCGGCAGAGATTTCTGGAAATTCTACGAGAGCTTTAGTGGGAGAATACGGGGAACCAAATTCAGTCATGCCAAAAACTTCGTCGGTGGCAGGGTCAAAATCAACGGTAATCACTCCGTCGTTGTCATTTAAGAAGAATCTTGGATATTTGAACTTGGGCATAGAATCTACCTCCAAGATAAATGTAACACAACCATCGAAAACTGTCAAGCCCATCTTGAACTTGGAGCATTTCAATATTGATGAAGAAGCAA
>JBBTXB010000117.1:0-2532 GCA_038062475.1 Patescibacteria group bacterium | reverse complement strand
CTAAAGGAACGATCTTCGACTTCGCTCAGACAATAACGAGTTTTTAGATGACCTCTATCTATGTTTACTAAAAAGCAAAAAGCGCCGGAATTGCGCGGCATCACGCATTGGTTCAACTCCATGCCGCTCTCCATAGAGAAGCTCTCGCGCGCGGGGAAAGTGGTGCTTTTAGATTTTTGGACGTACTCGTGTATTAATTGCATCCGTACCCTCCCGGTCTTGAAGGAATGGCATGAGAAATATTCGTCGCAAGGGCTCGTCATTATCGGCGTGGAGGCGCCGGAATTTGATTTTGAACGCGATCCGGCAAACGTGCGGCAGGCGATCGTGCGCTTTGACATCCCGTATCCGGTTGCTCTGGATGCGAATATGGAAACATGGAGCGCGTACGAAAATCGCTACTGGCCGCATCATTATTTGATAGACCGCGAAGGGAATATCCGCCACGATCACATCGGCGAAGGTGATTACCAGAAGACAGAAGAGTGGATTCAGAAGCTCCTCGCCGAGGCGAATCCGCGCAAGGAGTTGATCCCGCTTCCGATGACGGGCAAAACTCCCGGGGTTGATTTTTCGCAAGTTGAAACGCCGGAGATTTACTGCGGCTGGAAGCGTTTGAGCAATTTTGCGAGCGCGCGCGAGGTGCATCGCGACGAGAATTGGGAATATCGGGTGCCGGCAAAACTGCCCCCCAGTACCTTCGCGCTAGAAGGCGTATGGCGCATTGAGCCGGAACGGGTGGTGCTCGCGGGTGAAAGGGGAACGATTGCGGTCCGATACGTTGCGAATAAGGCGAATATCGTCTTGGAGGCACCGATGGCCATGTACGCGGACGTGTATGTGGATGGGAAGCCGCTTACGGAAAAAAATAAAGGAGCGGATGTCGAGATCCGCGGGGATCGGAGCGTCGCGCGTATTGCCGAGGCGCGGCTCTACAATTTCATCGCCATGGGCGACGAGTACGGAGACCACACGTTGGAGGTGTCGCTGCCTTCAACCGGCGTCCGGGCTTACGCTTTTACGTTTGGCTAAAAAGCTGTAAGCTGTACGGCTTATGACTTTTAGCTCTATCATCGTCCATTATCGTGAGATCGGGTTGAAAGGAAGAAACCGCGCCCGGTTTGAGGACGCGTTAGTGAAAAATATAAAAGATACCATCGCGCTCCGCGGCCTTGACGTGCGGCGAATTTTTGGCCGTATTTTAATCACGTTAGGGCAGGACGTGTCTCACGAACTTATCGCGGAGCGATTGCGGCACGTGCCGGGGGTTAGCCATTTTTTGTTTGCCGTCCGAGTTGCGCCGACTATGCCGGAGATGTCGCAGGCCGCAGTAGCGCTCCTGCAATCATCAGAGCCATTCACCACGTTTCGCATTGAGGCGCGGAGAAGCGAGAAAGATTTTCCGTTTTCTTCCATGGATGTGAATCGCGCGGTTGGCGCGGCGGCGGTCGCTGCTTTGGGAAAGCGCGTGAAGCTCGTGGAACCAGAACGCACTTGTACGATAGAAATCGTGGGGCGCAACGCTTTTCTGTCGCTCGCGCGCGTTCCCGGCCCGGGAGGGTTGCCTGCGGGTATTTCGGGTACAGTCGCGGCACTCCTTTCAGGAGGCATTGATTCGCCGGTCGCCGCTTACAAAATGATTAAACGCGGCGCGCGAACCGTCTTTGTGCATTTCCACAGTATGCCGTTTACGAGCCCCGCTTCGGTTGCGAAAGTACGAGATTTGGCTGCCATACTGGCTCGCTTTCAAGGTGCATCTACGCTCTACCTGGTGCCGTTCGCGGATATTCAAAAAACCGTCATGATGGAAACTGCGGCGCGCTATCGCGTACTCTTGTATCGGCGTCTGATGATGCGCGTGGCCGAGGCACTGACGCGAAAAGACCGGGTTGGCGCGCTCGTTACGGGCGAGAGTTTGGGCCAAGTCGCTTCCCAAACACTTCAGAATATTTCCGCGATTGGGGAGGCGGCGACATTGCCGGTACTGCGACCGCTTGTCGGCGATGATAAAGAAGACATCATTACGGAAGCGCGGAAGATTGGGACGTTTGAAACCTCAATTCAGCCGCACGATGATTGCTGCCAGGTATTTCTGCCGCGCTCTCCTGCCACCAAAGCGCGGGTGGCTGACTTGGAGATGGAAGAAGCGCGGCTCAATATTCCCGCGCTTGTGCAACAGGCATTAGAGAAAACTACGGTTGAGGAAATACAACCAAAATGGCAGAATTAATCCCTAGTTTTAAATATTTTTATGTCCGAGCAGCATCGCGGCGAACAAACCGAGATCGGGATTGAAGAGATAAAAGGCGATAAAAAACGCGAGCTTCTTGTGATACTCCGGGAATTAAAGGAATTCCAGGAAAAAACCGACAAAGAATTAAATGAAGCTAGTAAAACCCTGGGTAAAGACGATGTTCAAAAATTATATGGACGCCTCTCTCCTCGCTTACAAGATCTCCGTAAAAAGGCGGCGGAGGCAAGAAATGCTTGGCTTGATGCTTGAGCGTGCCGTGCTCGAGTGATGCCCGCGCG
>JBBTXB010000116.1:0-1159 GCA_038062475.1 Patescibacteria group bacterium | reverse complement strand
GCGTCGGAGTTTTTGTTAAAGATACAATGGAGAACATCCACAAGTTTCCCGTGCCGATCAAGGTTGATCTCCATGTCGGAAAAAATTGGGGCGAGATGAATCCCGTTAGAAGCTGACCATAATCGTTTGGAGATGTAAGCGCGAGCCGAAGGCGCGCTCCGCGCATACCGCTTGGGTAAACCGGAGACTTTCGTTGGCTTCTAACGGGATGAAGGATATGGCTTGACATGGCCTCTAACGGGATTGACCGCGCAATATCGCGTGGTACACTCTTCGTGCACTTTAAAACAAAGAGAGGCAGATCGTGAGAACGCTCCTCCTGTTTGATTGGAATGGCACGCTGATTGATGATTGTCGCATTCTCTACCAGTACGGCGTTTGTCCCATTTTCGAACACTATGGGCTTCCCGCTCCGATCCTTGATGAGTGGCGCAACGAGGTTTCCTCCAATTTCATGCCGTTTTATGAGAAGTACGGAGTCGTAGGCGCGACCGCGGAGGAGCTCAATCGCATCATGGTGGAGGGGCTCGTGCGCGTTGGCGTAGAGCCACCACTTTTTCCGGACACGCGGGGAATGATTGAGGTTCTTTACCGGAGCGGGGCGAATCATGTGCTGGCAATCGTTTCCGGCTACCAGAAGGCCGCGCTTTCGCAGGCGCTCCTCACGCACGACATTGCCCGATTCTTTCACGAGGTTCATGGAAA
Source organism: Patescibacteria group bacterium (assembly GCA_038062475.1). Lineage (GTDB taxonomy): Bacteria > Patescibacteriota > Patescibacteriia > JBBTXB01 > JBBTXB01 > JBBTXB01. The sequence goes on along the minus strand of JBBTXB010000116.1, from coordinate 454 downwards.
TGTTCGCGACAAAGCGCCCCTCATCCGTGATTTCATGGCGCGGTACGGCATTCCTCCGGAGAGAACCGTATATATCGGCGATACTGCCGACGACGCCATTGCGGCGCATGCGGCCGGGGTAACCCCGTACATCTGTCCGCGCGGATTCCACGGGAAAGAGCGAATTGAGGCGATACGCAGCGTGGTGCCCACGCTCGTCGTCATTGAAACATTGAGTGAACTCCTCACGCGCCTTCCGGAGCGCGTCGGAACAATCGTCTAGCTCCGATCCGCCAACCGGCGGACTTTCGGAGCTTTTTTGTTACTCATGTCCATGATAGGTTGGAGGTACTTATGATCTCCTACGCAATTGAAGCAAGCTATATCGCCAAGCGTATTCCGCTTGCGGAAGCGGAGCGAAAACTTGGCTTGACCCCCACGGTTAAAAAGAGGAATTCCATTGTTTATCAACTGG
>JBBTXB010000115.1:1994-7684 GCA_038062475.1 Patescibacteria group bacterium | reverse complement strand
GTGGATATGCCACTGAAGGCTCCTCCGAGCGATTCGGAGTTCAGGGGGCAACTCTCCCCGAGTTTCCCCCGGTGATCACAGATGGAAAAGATACAGTGCGGTTCGGCCAGGGCGCCTTGAACGCTGACGAGTACGATGCCAGGGTGAACGTGAACAGGTGGAACGACCCCGAGGATCTCGCGGTTCCCTACGACAACGAAGGCGGCCGCGCCGTGGAAGTAGTTATGACGAGAAACATCCCCGATTGTGTCGGGGATGTTTCATTATGGGTCTAGTCCGAGCCGCTTGCGGGTCTGCCGTCGCCAGCCGCCGAGCATCCTGCCTATTTCTTGAAGCCGCTCTTCTCGATAGAGATATCCTTTTAATTGGTAGATTCCGAGGTCGTACACGAGTCGAACAAGGATTTTCATGAGATCGAGCGTGCGTTGCAGTCGGTCAAGAAGCAAGATACGCTCGGGAAGCGGAAGCGCATTTGCTTCCCAGGCGCCCTCGATAAGCGCGAGCGCGCGTGATTTCAGCGCTTCGCCAAGCGCATGTCTTTCTGTTTTTGGAAATTTGTTGCTATCCTGATGAACGAGCTTGTAAAATTCATACAGTTTATGGATCAACCCGAACTCTTCTCCGGCAAAGCCGGTGAGCCAGCGATCAAACTCTGTGGGGGGGGGGCTTAACGGTCATACAATTTTTGATGAAGTGATTTCTCTTGAAAATCTTTTTCGAGCATGGCAACAGTTTCGGCGAGGGAAGATGGAGAGATTGGATTTGCGTTCGTTTAGCGTTTCGCTTGAGGATCGGCTTTTTGAACTCCAGGATCAGTTAAGAACCAGCACCTATATCCACGAGTCCTACGAGCATTTTTATGTGTGCGACCCGAAGCGGCGTTACATTAGCAAGGCGAGCGTTCGGGATCGCGTGGTGCATCAGGCGGTAGTGCAGGTAGTGGAACCGATATTTGAGAAACAATTTATTTTCGATTCATATGCGTCTCGGATTGGGAAGGGCACGCATGCGTCAGTTGCGCGGCTCGAAAGATTTTTGCGAAAAGCAAGCGGGAATTACCGGCGCGTTGTTTATGTACTCAAATGCGACATTCGAAAATTTTTCGACTCCGTGCGGCATGATATTCTCTTGCAAATGATTGCTCATAATGTGTGCGACGAACGGCTGATGTGGCTCATTGATACGATTGTGAAAAGTTATGCCGTTGATATAGGGAGGACGCGCGGCTTGCCTCTCGGCAATGTGACGAGCCAGCTTTTCACGAATATTTATTTGAATTCACTCGATTACTTCGTGAAGGAACAATTGCGGATGCGGTGGTATGTAAGATTTTGTGATGATTTCGTGATAGTACATCGTGATAAAAAGCTACTTGAACAAATCATTCCGCAATTAGAAAATTTTTTGGTTACGAGATGCGCGCTTACGCTGCATCCCAATAAAGTCAGTATTAGAAAACTATCTCACGGAGTTGATTTTGTTGGTCAGGTACTGCGGCCGTATTATCGAGTGTTGCGTACTAAGACGAGGAGACGAATCTTTCGCGACATGATAGACCTGTCAGAGGCATATCGGAAAAGCGAAATTACGCAAGAACGATTTCGCGCATCAATTCGATCGTATTTTGGAATACTGAATCATGGATCAAATTATCAAACGCAACGGCGGCTGAGAGAAAAAATTTATCAAGTTTTGTTTCGAACGACGATGGATTAAGGGGTATTCCTCTGCCAGAGGTTTATGAAAAAGCGGTAGTTTTTTGAGATTTGCCGTACCGCCTCGGCGCGGGCGATTTCTTGGGCGAGGTATTTACGGAGGGGTTCAAAAAAAATGGTGCGGCCGATGGCAAAGCCGCTCGCCACCCCGCTCTCTCGGGCAGAGCGGAGCAGGTGGAGAACTTTGCCGCGCGATTCTCCTCGACCGAGCATGATGAGCTCTGCCTCGGTGAGGCGGCGCAGTTGTTTCCAGTCGGCGGAGCGGGGGAGTCCCTCCAGTTTCCAGACCGCCGGGTTGATGCCGTCTTCAATCATTTCTCGCATGGTTTGGGTAAGCTGCGCGCGGCGCGGCCCGGAGCCGGTAAGCAGGATTTCAATCAGAAAGCCCAGCTCGTTTTTTTGGCAAAAGCGAGAAAGACGCAAGAGGCGGGCTCGCTGTAGGTGGTTATCTTTCTTGCGCGCGACATCATAGCGCACGAGCGCCTTGGCGAAGGTCGGTTTGATTTTTTTGAGGTGTGCGCCGAATCGCGCCCCATGTTCAAAATTAAAAACATCTTGCCCGCTTTTCTCCACCGGAATGGCTAGTGCGAGGCCGAGGCGTTTCGCCCGCCGGATGACTGGCATGCCGAACTCTTCATCAACCAAGACGGCCAATGTTTTTGAGCGGCGCGCTCCGCGCCACGCGTGGAGGAATCCGTCAAAGACCACGCGCTTCAGTTCCGTCACTTTCTTGCGCTCCGCTTTAGTGAGGCGCGGATACGAATACCCCAGGAGTTGCGTGGCAAAGGTCGCGCGGTGGTCGAAGGCGAGAACGAAGAGGTTGGCCATAGATGGTCTAGATAACCCGTGCGCGGATGCGCGAATGAGTGCGGAGCATGGACTCCAGCCTTGGCCGCGTGAGAAGTCCTGCTTGCGGCCCGATTTTCGTGACCACGCCTGCGGAGTTTGCCGCACCCCAACGGAGGGCATCGGTGATTGGAAGTCCGTACACGGTCGCTGCAAGGAACCCCGTTGCGAAAGCGTCTCCCGCGCCGGTTTTTTCCACGACCTTCACGGGGAAGATACTCATCTGGTAGAAGAATTTTCCGTCAAAGGCGTATGAGCCGCGGCCTCCGTCCGTAACGACCACGGTTTTGGGGCCGAGCGCATGGAGCGCCGCGAGAAGGTTCTTCATGGCCCCCAACCGCCCCACGAGCCGCTCCGATTCTTCTTTGTTCAGAAAGAGGACATCAGTAACGCCAAGCACCGGCTGGAGCGCCTCCACTCCCCGAGCGAGTTGGTGCGTGCCGGGATTGAATCCGAGGCGCGTACCGTTTTTTTTGATAAAATTGACCAGCTGGCGATCCAGACGCTGATGATTCTTGCCGATGGAGGTGTAGTAGATCCAGTGCGTCGCGCGTTGAAGCCGGGGGAGTGAATATGTGCGCGGGTAGTGATGGACGAGGATAGTGCGCTCTTCTTTATAGTTTAATACGACCGAGTAGTTTGAAGGTTTCCCTTTGTCCACTTCCAAGTATTTGAGCGACACGCCTTCCGTGCGCATTGTTTCAATAATTTTTTTACCGGTTTCGTCGTCGCCGATCACGGAATAAAAACCGGCCTTGAGTCCGAGCCGCGCCGAACCGACCGCATTGTTGGCGGCGTTCCCCGCAATGGACTGGTCCAGAGAATCAATGGGGATCTTGTCGGCATAGGACAGGCACAGGAGGCAGGTTTCCTTGTCCACCGAGCACATGACGGAGGCCTCCGTTATTTTTACGAAAATATCGAGCGTAGCGTCGCCGACGGAGAGAATATCTAATTTTTGTTTCGCTGTTGCCATATTATTGCCTGAGCGTAGTCGAAGGCTTGCATTGCGTGTCCCTTCGACAGGCTCAGGGAATCATGATTTTTTGCCTTCAGCCCAAGCTTTTAACTCTTCGTATGACACCTCGCCGCAAATCCACTTGTCGGTCGCATCATTGTAGAAAAACGGAACGCCGCCACAGTGGCCAGTGTCGTACTTTTTCATGAGTGCGGCATTTTTTTCATCGTGCCAGGTTTCATATTTTTTCACTTCAACCCCCAACTCTTTTTCAAGCCGAGCGATGAGCGGATGCATGCGGTTGCAGTGCGGACATTCTGTTCCGTAGAATTCGAGCAAGGCCATACGGAGTAAGAGATAGAGTAAGAGTTTTGCTCCGAACGCTTTCGGGGCGGTGGTTATTTTCTTTTACCTTGAATTACGAAACGGCCCAAACCTTATTCCCTGAGCTTGTCGAACGGGTAAGGTTTCGGCACATTTTTAGCCCCTCGACAAGCTCGGGGAATAAAAATGTGGAGTTTCGTAATTCAAAGTCTTTTAAGAACTTTCCGGACGGCATCTTTGATGCTTCCGACTCCCATGCCGAACGCTTCAATAAGCTCAAGCGGAGTGCCGGATTCTCCGAAACGATCCTGCACGCCGACAAATTCAATGGGCGTGGGGTGATGCGCCGCAAGCACTTCTGCAACCCGCGAACCCATCCCCCCCATTACTTGGTGCTCCTCTACCGTGACAATCGCGCCGCATTCTTTTGCCGCTTTGATAATCGCCGCCTCATCCATGGGCTTCACGGTGTGATTGTTGATGACGCGGCAATCAATGCCGTCCCTCTCAAGTTCGGCGGCAGCGAGAAGCGCGTTGTGAACGAGCGGCCCGCAGGCGACTATGGCGACGTCATCACCGTCGCGGAACATTGTCGCTGTACCGATCTCAAACGGAGTGTCTTCGGTGGTGAACACAGGGGTTTTCTCACGTGCGAAACGGATATGCACGGGACCCATGAGGCGTGAGGCCGCGACGACCGCTTTCCGCGTTTCAATCATGTCGCACGGGGCTATAACCATCATTTTCGGAATGCAGCGCATGATAGCGATATCTTCAACCGCTTGGTGCGTGGCGCCATCGGGCCCGACCGAGACGCCGGAGTGCGCGCCGGCGATTTTTACGTTGGCTTCATTCAATGCGACATTGGTGCGCACCTGCTCCCATGCGCGTCCGGGACAGAACATGGTGTAGGAAGAAACCCAGGGCACTTTGCCGGCGAGCGCGAGACCGGCCGCGATCACCACCATAGATTGTTCGGAAACCCCGATTTGGATATAGCGATCGGGGAATTCTTTTTTGAACGCAAGCGAGCGCGTGGACTCGGTGAGGTCGGCGCACAGAACGACGATGTTGGGATTTTCCTTACCGGCGATCACAAGCCCCTGCCCATAGCCATCCCGGGTTGGTTTTTGTTCCAACTTTTTTAGATCGAGTACGTTTGTATGGAGTTTTGCTTGTGGATTTATAGACATAACGGTTTTTGCGCACTAACTACTGAATTCTAACTACTGACTGCTCCGTCACTCATGTTCGCTTACAATCTTGCCTTCGAGCGTCCGCAAGTCGTGGAGCGCCGCCGCCGCCTGTTCGGCGTTGGGGGGTATCCCGTGCCACTCATACTTTTTTTCCATGAAGGAAACGCCACGGCCGGGAATCGTGTGCGCGATAATAACCGTCGGCTTTTCGTAAATCGCCTTGGCCTCCTCAACCGCGTCCACGAATTGTTCAATGTTGTGTCCGCCGACTTCAAGCACGTGCCAACCGCAGGCCTCGTATTTTGCGCGAAGCGGCTCAAGCGGCATGATGTCTTCGGTAAAACCGTCAATCTGGATGTTGTTGCGGTCTATGATCCCCGTGAGATTCGCGAGCTTGTTGCGGCCGGCAAAGAGCATTGCCTCGTAACACACTCCGGCTGCCTGCTCCGCATCCGACATGAGGCAATAGGTGCGCCACTTCTTGCCGTCCATCTTGGCGGCATACGCCATGCCCGCGGCCTGCCCCAACCCTGATCCGAGCGGACCTGAAGTTGTCTCAACGCCAGGGAGCCGCAGCCGTTCCGGGTGCCCCTGGAGGAGCGAACCGAACTTGCGGAGCGTCATGCACTCTTCCACCGGGAAGTATCCCGC
>JBBTXB010000115.1:0-1984 GCA_038062475.1 Patescibacteria group bacterium | reverse complement strand
GAGTTCTTTTTTGGGAAAATATCCCGCGTGCGCCATGGTAGCGTAGCGCACCGGGCAGATATGTCCGTTTGAGAGAATCAGACGATCCCGGTCTTCCCACTCCGGCTTTTTCGGATCGTGGTGCAGAATGTGAAAATACAGGGAAACGAAGATATCCGCCATGCCAAGCGGCCCCGCGGAGTGGCCGGAGCCGGCCTCCAAAAGCATCTTGACAATGTCCTGACGCACGGCGGTGGCCATTTCCTCCAGTTTTTTAATTTTTTTGTCGTGGATGTGGGGCATACGGCATGGAGCATGAATCCTGAAACATGAAGCATTGGGCAAAAGGAAAAGCGCAAAATAACTTTGTTCCAAGTATAGCAGAATTCGCAAGAGACGAAAAAACGCCCCGACGCCGTCGGGACGTTTTTCGTACGTTACTGACTTACTGTTACAGTGCCTCCGAAGCTGGCATTCAGGTGGTGGTGGTATCCCCATGCGCCCGCCTGATTGAAGGTGAATGAATAGGCGCCGTTCGTATTGATAATGCCGGAGGAAAGCCCGGGGAGATCGGTGTGCGCGGGATGCGGGTTAGAAGCAATCCACAACGATCCGGTTTTGTTGATCCACGTCACGGCGCCGCCGATCGCAATGGTGACATTCTGCGGCGCAAAGCCGCTCCCCGTATATTCCACGGTCGCGGCTGCCGGAGGTCCGGGCGGCGCCGGAGAGGCGAGACCCTTGTCAGCGCCGATGTCCGGGCTTCCGGCGAGTGCGGCCGCCGGGCTGTAGTCGGAAGCGGAAGCTATGGTTGCGCCGGTTGCGTAATTGACGAAGAACGCATCAGGCACGTCATCAATTTTTTGATTCCAGCTCGCGCCGTAGAGCGCGATGGCGACTCCCTCCGTTTGTACCCAGCGCAGGGTTCCGCCTTTCGCAACTGCATACACTTTCGGGTCGGTTTGGATTTTCACCATCTTGAATCCGGGCCGATAGGTGACATTTCCCCCGATCTGGATGGCGGCGAGTTCCGCCGCACTAACCGTCTGGACGGAAGAGAAATTTTCGTACCAGGTGAAATACGTCCGGTCGTTGGGGAAGACGTAACGTTTGCCATCCACGCCGTAGTAGTAGACCGCCGCGTCAATGGTGGTTTGCGGATTGCCGTCGTCAGGAAGTTTAATGAGTGAGCCCGCGGCAGGCGGTGCGCCTAATGCCATAAGCGGGAGGGCAGCGAGGGCAAGGGTGAGAATGATGAATGGCGAAAGAGGGTTGCGTCTCATGATTTTAGTGAGATTTGCGCATCATGGCAAAACGTTCCAGTTTGCGGATGTTTGCGGCGGGGGGGTCTGGGGTTTGGAAAATTGATGTCGCTGCTGCGACTGCAGTTGCTCCGGCGGAGAAGATTCCCGGCGCAGTGTGCGAATTAACGCCCCCGTCAACTTCGATCTCCAGATTTGGATAGCGTCGGCGGAGCGACCGGACTTTTTTGAGCGCGCGCGGCTGAAACGGCTGGCCGGATCTTCCCGGCGTCACGCCGAGCACGACCACGAAATCAACCAACGGAATGTGGGGGGTGATTTTGGAAAGCGGCGTCGTGGGGTTCAGGGCGAGTCCCACCTCGCGTTTGCGCTTGCGGATCGCGCGGATGACCCTTTCGGGGTCAGCCGTCGCTTCAATGTGAAACACGATGCGGGAAACGTTCGGTATGGATGCCCAGCGCGGGATCAGTCGCTCGGGGGATTCCGTCATCAGGTGGATTTCGTATTTGATCGGCGTGCGAATACCGCGAATGTCTTTTGGATCGGCAAAGTTGTCGTAATGGACGAATTTGCCGTCGGTCACGTCAATCTGTACGAGGGGAACCAGACCTTCCACCGCGCGGATGCGCCGCCGGAATTCAATTGAGTCGTAGACGAGTATGGCGGGGATGACTCTTTGCATTTCAGACAGATTTTTCAAAGCGCGTGATCTTTGCGATTCGCCGCTTATGTCGCGCAGCTTT
>JBBTXB010000114.1:0-10308 GCA_038062475.1 Patescibacteria group bacterium | reverse complement strand
TGGGGCAGTGGTACAATAAGCGATCCTCCCATTTCAGGAGAATCACGCCTATGCCGCGCAGAAAAAAGAATCAAGGGCGCACAAACGGCGAAACACTCCGTCTCCGGTCTGAAACCCGAAGGAGTGTCATCGTCGTTTTTTTATTTACCATCGGAGCGTTTATTCTTCTTTCGGAATTTGAGCTCGCCGGCAGCGTCGGAGAAATCGTAAAAAACGGTCTCGCTGCCCTATTCGGCTCTACCCGCGTCCTCGTAGCGATTGCGCTCATTGCCGCAGGATTGTCGCTTTTTAACGCCGGGGGCCGTCCCCACATCTCACCGAAATTTTTCGGCACAATTCTCGGATTTCTGGCGCTCCAAGGGCTCCTCCACCTTACATATGCGGAGTGGCAGATTCCCGGCTCCGGCGGCGGGTATTTGGGATTTGCGGTCGGGTTCCCCTTTGCGCAACTGGCGGGTCCATGGGCGGCGCTGCTCATTCTCTCGGCAATTGTTGTCGCGGCGGCGCTCGTTGCCACCAACTCTTCGCTCTCGCGGCTTATCGGCTTCCTGCGCCCGCTCTTTGCCGCTCTCGCACTGATCCGATTGCGCTCACATCAAAAGGAAAAGAAAGCGGAGGAGCTGGATGACGCCCGCGAACCGGCGTCTGCCGCCCCAGCCCCCGCGCCAAACCCGGAATTCCAGACGCGCACGCTCGGAATCCCACAAGACCAAACGTCCGTTCTGCCCCGCACGATCCCGAAAATCAAACGCGGCAACCTTCCCCCCTTGGATCTCCTGGACGCAAAAACATCAAAACCCAACGCGGGTGATATCCGCGCCAACCAACTGATCATTGAACGCACCTTGGAGCAGTTCGGCATTCCCGTAGAGATGGGGGCGGTATCCGTCGGCCCCACGATCACTCAATACACGTTGAAACCATCGGAGGGGATCAAGCTCGCGCGCATCACGGCGCTCTCCAACGACCTTGCGCTCTCACTCGCCGCGCACCCAATCCGTATTGAAGCGCCAATTCCGGGTAAGGCGCTCGTCGGCATTGAGGTACCCAACAAAACAATCGCTACCGTGCGGCTCCGGGAACTTTTGGACACCCAGTCATTTGTGGAGCGCAAGATGCAGCTTCCGATGGCCTTAGGGAAAGATGTCGCCGGCACGCCATGGATCGTGGATCTTGGCAAAATGCCCCACCTCTTAGTCGCGGGCGCCACGGGTTCGGGGAAAACCGTTTCTTTAAACTCAATTATCATCTCGCTTCTCTACGCAAACACGGCGGCCGACCTTCGTTTCATCATGGTTGACCCGAAGCGCGTAGAACTCCCGGTCTATAACAAGATCCCGCACCTCTTGACGCCGGTCGTGACCGACATCCCCAAGACGATCAGCGCGTTCAAATGGGCAATCCGTGAAATGGAACGCCGATTTGAACTTCTCTCCAAACTCGGCTGCCGCGACATCGGCTCGTGGAATCGCGTCGCAGAAGAAAAACTTCCGTACATCGCCATTATCGTTGACGAATTAGCAGACCTTATGGTCGCGGCCGCATCCGCGATAGAGCCGTCCATCATCCGACTCGCGCAGATGTCTCGCGCTGTGGGCATCCACCTCATTCTCGCCACCCAGCGCCCCTCGGTTGATGTCTTAACCGGTCTCATCAAGGCAAACATCACCTCGCGCGTCGCCTTCGCCGTCGCCTCGGCGATCGACTCTCGCACCATCCTTGACACCTCCGGCGCGGAGAAGCTCTTGGGCCGCGGCGACATGCTTTATGTTTCGGCAGAACTCTCCAAACCGAAGCGGCTCCAGGGCGCATTCGTTGCTGAAGAAGAGATCCAACGCGTCGTTGATTTTTACGCGCGCGAGGGTGAACCCGTGTTCGTAAACGAAATAACGAATAGAGAACCGTTGGAATCGGGGTCCATGGACGCGTTTGAAGGCGAGGGCGACCCATTGATTCCCGAGGCCATTCACGTGATCGTCAGGGCAGGCAAGGCATCCGCATCGCTTCTCCAGCGTCGACTCAAAGTCGGCTATGCGCGAGCCGCGCGCCTCCTTGATCTTCTGGAGGAACAAAGGATCATCGGTCCGGGAGAAGGCGCCAAACCGCGCGAAATATTGATTGCACCGCATGCCGCTGCTACAATGGGTGCCGATGATAATGAAGAATATCCTGAAGAACGCCTGTGACCGGTTTTGTTACTCGACGCCTCCCATCCGATACGCGACTCGGCGGGCGACTGCGTTCTCTCCGCGAGGAAGAGGGTTATTCTCTCCCCGCGCTTGCGCAAAAACTCAAAATCCCGCAAAGTCATCTGGAACATATTGAAGCGGGCAGATACGCGGCTCTCCCTGAAAGGGCCTATGTTCGCCAGTTCATCAAAAGCTACGCCCGCGCTTGCAATCGCGACCCGCTGCCCTACCTCCGCCGCCTGGATTCAGAACTGCCCGCGCTGGACGCACACGGGCCGACAGCGTCGCGGAAAATTCGGCCTCTCTCACTCGGCGATCTCCACACGCCGAACCTGTTCCGAAACATCTTCCTGGCAGTGGTGACCGCAGGCCTGTTTGGATACATGGCAACGCAAATCGTAAGGCTCCGAACGCCTCCCGCGCTCGATCTCTTTTCACCGCCGGACGGATTTGTCACGACAAAAAGCTCGCTGGAGGTCGCAGGACGGAGCGAACCCGAAACCGCCATCTTCGTGAATGGCATACGCGCTCTCGCGGACTCAAACGGTATCTTCCGGGAAACCGTTGATCTCTCGCGCGGACTCAATATTTTGACGATCACGGCGCAGAAGCCGCACGGCACGACGCAAACGGCGTATCGCAAAGTAATCCTTGAAGAAGAAAAACAGCCGGTAACAAATCAAGACGTCCAGAATCCAAAATAGTGTCGAATTTCACCGCATCCAACTCACGTTACACGGGCGGGAGACGATCTCGTGATTTCATAAAATAACTCTCTTACTCTATCTCTGTACTTCAAAGTATGCCCAGTAATACAACTTCGACCGCCCCGAAAGCGTTCGGGGCAACGGAGTCTTCTCGACCAAACGCGTTTATGACATCCTTGCTCTCTAATTCTCAAACAACCATCAACTCGACCAAAAGTCGAAGTTGATATACTGGGTATGTCCAAGGAACAGAAATCGGAAGCAGCGCTCAAATTGAACGCCGCCGAGGAGGCAATTTCGCAGATTCGAGAACGGTTTGGCGACGGCTCCATCATGCGTCTGGGGGAAGCGCGCCGGATGGTGGTGGAAGCAATTCCGACGGGCTGCCCTTCGCTGGACATTGCCTTAGGCATCGGCGGGGTGCCGCGCGGCCGGGTAGTGGAAATCTTCGGGCCCGAAGCATCGGGAAAAACCACGCTTGCGCAGCATGTGATTGCGGAGGTGCAGCGCATGGGCGGCATCGCTGCGTTCGTTGATGCTGAACACGCCTTGGATCCCGAGTACGCGCGAAAAATCGGGGTCAATGTGGACGAGCTCCTCATCTCACAGCCGGATACCGGCGAGCAGGCGCTGGAAATCGTTGAAACGCTCGTGCGCTCCAATGCCGTTGATGTCATCGTCGTGGACTCGGTGGCCGCACTCACTCCCAAGGCGGAGATTGAGGGAGACATGGGGGACTCGCACATGGGGCTCCATGCGCGCTTGATGTCCCAGGCGCTTCGGAAATTGACTGCGATCATTTCCAAATCAAAGACCGTTCTCATTTTCATCAACCAGACGCGGTTCAAGATAGGTATCGTATTCGGAAATCCGGAAACAACAACCGGTGGCATGGCGCTCAAGTTCTACTCTTCCATCCGCATCGAAGTACGCCGCGCGGCGCAAATAAAGCAAGGCGATCGCGTCATTGGCAATCGGGTAAAGGCGAAAATTGTAAAAAATAAGGTTGCGGCGCCGTTCCGCCAAACGGAGTTTGACATCATGTATAACGAGGGGATATCCATACCCGGTGACCTCATTGATTCGGGCGTTGCCTACGGCGTCGTCGCGAAGAACGGAAACTCGTACGCATACGAATCGGAAAAACTTGGGGTCGGCCGCGAGGTGGCGAAGCAGTATCTCCGCGAGCATCCGCAACTGCTATCCACGATTCGAGGGAAACTAATGGAGACCGCGCGCGCAAAATCTCTTGCGGAAGCCGGAGCGCTCTCCGCAGCCGCCGGAGATCAGGCGGCAAACGAGTAGGGGCAAACGCTTCCACTTTAAATAAAAACCGCCCCGATCACGATCGGGGCGGTTTTTGCTTCTCTTGTTGCCCGACGAAGCGAGTAAAATACGGAGAGCGCACTCTCGGATTTCCGAGCAAGGATGGGCAACATCGAAACGAAGTGCAGATACTCTATCTCTTAACTCTTGCTACTACGCTCGCTCCACGTACTCGCCGGTATCGGTGTTCACAATCACGCGCTCGCCTTCCTTAATAAACATTGGTACGCGAATTTTCAAACCGTTTTCCAGCACCGCCTCTTTAGTCACATTCCCCGAAGCGGTGTCGCCGCGCACTCCCGGCGCCGCTTCAACCACCGCAAGCGTTACTTTCCGCGGGATATCTATGGTAAGAGGCGTCACATCGAGAAACAACACGACGGCCTCCTGCCCCTCAAACAAAAATTTTCCCTTATCGCCAACGGTCTCTGTCTTGATGGCAACCTGATCGTAGCTCTTCGTATCCATAAAATGGAACCCTTCAGCATCGGCATAGAGATACTGCAGCTTCCGCCGTTCTACCTCCACCACTTCTATCTCTTCGCCTGCTTTAAAGGTGTATTCCACCACCTTGCCGCTGCGAATATTTTTGAGCCGCGCGCGGACGAAGGCGCTCCCCTTCCCGGGGTTCACGTGCTGAAAATCAACCACGAGAAACAGGTCGCCCTTAAAGCGAACTACGATGTCCTTTGAGATTTCAGATATTGAAGACATAATAGAGAATTATGAATGATGGGACACCGACGTTTTCGATCGTTCCATCATTCATTCTTCATAATTCATTATTCAAGAACATTGATGCAGTGGGGAACCATACCACATCCTCGATTCTCGACGCTCCCAAGAGCAGCATTACCAAGCGATCAATGCCCAGCGCGATGCCTCCCGAGGGCGGGATGTGGGAAAGCGCTGCGAGGAGGTCCTCGTCAAGAGGAAGCGCCGGCCGACCCAAGGAGATACGCAAACGGCGCTCTTCTTCAAAACGCCTGCGCTGCTCGACCGCATCAGTGAGCTCTGAAAATGCGTTCGCCAATTCTACGCCGGCAACATAGAGCTCGAAACGCTCGGCATACCGAGGCGTGTCGCGCTTTGTCCGCGCGAGAGCTGCGAGCTCAATCGGGTAGTCGTACAGGATCGTTGGTTTTTGCCGACCGAGGCGCGGTTCCACTTCGGTGAGAAAAATTCGGTGGAAAATTTCTTCAAACGATTCGTGATCGGGCACATCATACCCCCGCGTTCGCGCGAGGCGCAAGAGTGCCGGTTGGTCGGTTATGGTATTCAAATCAATGCTGGTTTCCCGAAGAAACGCATCCCGCACCGTAATGCGCTCCCAAGGGCGCGCGATGTCAATACGCCTCTCCCCAATCGAAAGGATTTCTTCGCCGCGCACCGCGCGCGCGAGCGTCACGATGAGTTCTTCGCAGTCATCCATAATCGCCCGATAGTCCTCGTGTGCGCGATACCATTCCAGCATGGTGAATTCCGGATTGTGCAGCGCATCTTGGGGTTCGCCGTTTCGAAAGACGCGCGCGAGTTCAAAAAGTTTCGGAAATCCGGCGGCAAGCAGTTTCTTCAATGAATACTCCGGCGAGGTGATGAGGTACGCGGGCGAAGCTGTCCCATCGCTCGCGATGAGCGTCGTTTCAAATGGAGCAAGGTGCGGCTCCATGCCGGGGACGGCGACAACGATCGGCGTCTCGGCCTCCACAAAGCCGCGGCTAACAAAAAACTGCCTCACGAGCTGGAGGATTTCACTGCGTCGAGCAAGGTTTGCGCGGAGGTCTGGCCGCTCCGCAAGCATGCGCCATCGTTCACTCATCCCTCACCTTTTTATAAATTAAACACAACCCTATCGGGCTGTGGTTCATTCTTGCATCGTCTATGATTTTCCCTGTACTGAAAACCGTAAAAAGGTGAGGGATTATTGCCCAACAACAAACGGAGTCAGCCCCGCGATTCGCGAGCGCTTCACCGCGCGGGCTAGTTTCCGCTGATGCCATGCACAAACTCCGCTTCGCCGCCGCGGCGCAATTTTCCCATAGGATGACAAGAACCGGCGCAGAAGCTGCGGGTCCTTATAATCAATCTCATCGTGATTGTTTACGCAGAAAAAGCATACGCGCTCTGCGGAAACTGTCGGATTCATTGAACGAGGAGTTGGCATACCACTGTTGTCGAAATTTATAAGTGAGGCTCGCTGCCGAACGAAGTAAATTTCGTTACAACAGTGAGTACCCGCCCAAGTTTTTCGCCAAGGATCGCCCGAGCGATCCTTGAATTATAACGGTTTATAATCTAATTGTTCCGTGCAGCTGTTCGTTTCCGGAAGCTTATCGTACTTGTTGCGAGCGAAAAATTTGGGCGGGTAAAGGTTTTGTGGCCAAATTTCGTTCGCTTTACAAGCTCCGAAATTTAGACAAAACGCTTTAAAAAGGAATGTCTTCTACCTTAATGGTTTCTTCAATCTCCGGGGGAGGTGGTTGAGCTTCCGGCTCCGACAGAGTCGGCTCTCCGGCCGGAGCTTCATGCTTGTACCCCGAGGGGTGATCGCCCCCCCGCGGCCCGTCCAGAATGATCACGCTCTCCGCCACGATTTCCGTCCGATTGCGGCGCGCGCCGTCGGTCCCCTGCCATTCGCGAGTCTGAAGGCGACCCTCCACATACACCTTCCTCCCCTTTGAAAGGTATTGCTTGCAAATCTCTCCCAATCTGCCCCAGGCGACGATGTTGTGAAACTCAACTTTATCCTGTCGCTGTCCTTGAGGATTCTTCCAACTCAAGTTGGTCGCCACTCCGAAATTCGTCACCGTGGCTCCGCTGGGGGTTGAACGCGATTCGGGATCGCGCGTGCAGTTGCCGATAATCGTTGCGCGGTTCAAGCTGAACATACCACTGTTGTAGAAATTTACGAGTGCGGCCACTGCCGAACGAAGGAAATTTCGTTACAACAGTGAGTACCCGCCCAAGTTTTTCGCCAAGGATCGCCCGAGCGATCCTTGAATTATAACGGTTTATAATCTAATTGTTCCGTGCAGCTGTTCGTTTCCGGAAGCTTATCGTACTTGTTGCGAGCGAAAAATTTGGGCGGGTAAAGGTTTTGTAGCTAAATTACGCTCGCTCTGCAAGCTCCGAAATTTAGACAAAACGCTTTACTTGATCTCTTCGGTGAGGATTTGGTCAAGTTTCTTCTCAATCTCTTCCATAGACATCTCTGGCTTCGCGGAAATTGGAGCAACGGGCTGTACTGCCACCGGAGCAGGGGCGGGTGCGCGGCGAGTCGGCCGCGGCATTCGCGTATCTACCACCTCTCCCTCTCTGGGGAGAATGAGTGGATGCGATTTTTCCCCTTCGGGTATCCGAACGATCTGGTGCCGCAAAAAGATCCCCGAGAGCCGAAGGACCTCGTCTAACTTTGCGATTACAGTCGGCTCCGCATTAAAAATCGCAAGCGCAAAGTGGCCATTCCGAACGTGCCGAATCGGGTAGGCAAGCTTCGCCTTCCCGACGATCGCATGGCTTTTGAGGTCAACGTTCACGGTCTTCAAAAGCTCCGCCACCTTCCCGTGCGTTGCTCGAAGCTCATCCTCCGTTGATTCTGCAGGAATTGAGTAGAGAAGTTCGTAGAGTTGCATGGATTTCCATTATCTGGATTCAGCCGCATTACCGTAGCATAGACGAAAAGAGAGCGCAAGTTTAAAGTATGGTTATGAAATACGTCTTTATCCTCGGAAGAAATCCAACGCTCTCGGTGGCAGAAATCATCGCGCGAGTGCCCGGAGAGGTTGCGCACCTCTCTCGTGAGGCGCTGGTCTTAAAACACGAGGGCGCCTTTGACGGCCGCGCCCTCATGAACGAGTTAGGTGGAACGATAAAGATTGGGGAGGTAAAAGCAACGCTCCAAAATCCGGCGGAACTCGTGACGGCGCTTGTGGCCGATTTGGTCGCGCTCGGCAAGGAGCGGAAACTGTTTTTCGGAATCTCTCTCTATCCGCTGGAAGCCGGTATGAAGCCGGAGCACGTAATCCGACTCCAAGAACTAGGCATTACAGTAAAACGTGCACTGGAGACGGGAGGCGTCGCTACGCGCTTTGTTCGAAGCCGTGAGAACGCCCTCTCTTCCGTTGTGGTCGCAAAAAATAAACTCCTTACGCGCGGGGTAGAATTTCTGGTGCTTGTGGGGCGCGACCGCATCGTAGTCGCCACTACTTCCGCCGTGCAATCATTTGAAGAGTTCTCGTTCCGAGACTATGGCCGACCGGCGCGGCGAATGGCCGTGGGACTCATCCCACCAAAACTAGCGCGGGCGATGGTGAACCTCGCGCGCGCGCTGAAAAACGCTGTCGTTCTTGATCCTTTTTGCGGTTTCGGCACAGTCGCGACTGAAGCGATGCTCATGGGCTACCAAAATCTCATCGCCTCGGACATTGAAGCGCAGGCGGTGGAGGACGTTCAAAAAAATATCGCCTGGATTCACAGCCACTATCCCGAAGCAAGAACGATAGCTCCAAAGATTCTGCAATCACCCGCTGAAGCGATTGCGAAAAAACTTGCACCTTCGAGCGTGGACGCCATTGTCACCGAGCCGTATCTCGGCCCCGTTCTCCACGGCAAGGAACGCCCCGCTCTCATTCAAAAAATTATCCGCGAACTTTCCGCGCTCTACGTTTCCGCCTTTCGCGATTGGAAAAAAATATTAAAACCGGATGCGCGAGTCGTCATTGTTTTCCCCGTACTCGGTCGCGGAGAATATCTCCCCATTCTTGAAGACCTTACGAATCTTGGCTACCGGCGAGAAGAGCTCGTACCAGACCAACTCCGGCCCAACGCAGCAGAACTCACAAAACGCGGTTCAATCCTCTATTCACGCCCCGGACAAAAAGTAATGCGTGAACTGTTTGTTTTTACACTGAAAACCTGAAGTGGCCCCATCCCGTCGCCCACACTGCCCGGCTGGTCTCCCCGAAAGGTGTCAGCCGGACTACGGGACGGGGCAGGCACACACGCATTAAACCGAGAATCTAAAGTGACACACATCGCCGTCTTTCACCACGTACTCTTTACCCTCAAGGCGGGCCAGCCCTTTCTCTCGCGCCCCGGCCTCTCCGGCAGACTCAACGAAATCTTTCCAATTGATCACCTCGGCGCGGATGAAACCTTTTTCAAAATCAGAATGAATTACGCCCGCCGCTTGCGGGGCGGTTGCGCCGCGACGCACGGTCCAGGCACGCGTTTCTTTTTCGCCGGAAGTAAGGAATGTGATGAGATCAAGAAGTTTGTAGGCGGCGACGATTAACTGATCCAGTCCGGTCAGTGGAATTCCCGCCGCTTCCAAATACTCTTTCACTTCCGTTTCAGAAAGTTCGGCAAGTTCCGCTTCGAGCTTGGCGCAAATGACCACCGACGGGTACCCATCAACGGGCGGGGAAAGATGGCCCGCATCCTTGAGCCCCGCCTCGTCAACGTTCATTACATAGAGCATCGGCTTCATGGTAAGGAGTTGTAGCTCGCGCACACTCTCCATTTCTTCCGGCGTGAGGATCGCCTCACGGGCAAGCTTCCCTCCGGCGAGGGCTGCCTGCACTTTTTCCAGAGCGAGAACGCGCTTCTGCTTTTCCCGATCCACGCCTGCTTTGAGCTCCCGCTGCGCGGCATCAAGCCGTTTTTCAACGGTCGCGAGGTCGGCAAAAATAAGTTCCAGATTCACCACCTCCGCGTCAGAGCGGGGGTCTACTCGCCCTTCTACGTGAACGATGTCCTTATTTTCAAAAGCGCGGACAACTTGCACGATGGCATCCACCTCGCGTATGTGGGAGAGAAATTTATTTCCAAGTCCCTGCCCCTCATGCGCTCCGCGCACGAGCCCGGCAATATCAACGAATTCAACGGCAGTGGCAATAATTTTTTCAGAATGAGAAATGCGCGCGAGCGCCCCCAAGCGCTCGTCGGGAACTTTCACCATACCCACGTTCGGTTCAATCGTGCAGAACGGATAGTTCGCACAATCAACCTGCTTCTTGGTGAGCGCAGTAAAAAGTGTAGATTTTCCTACATTCGGTAAGCCGACTATACCAACGCGGAGAGACATA
>JBBTXB010000113.1:0-3197 GCA_038062475.1 Patescibacteria group bacterium | reverse complement strand
TCTAAACGGGATGACAAAAGATTTTGCCAAGCTCGAAAAACGACTCGGCGTTACCTTCCGCGACCAAAACCTCCTGATGCAGTCGGTTGTGCACCGTTCGTATCTGAACGAACACCCGGATTTTCATCTGGGGCACAATGAGCGTCTGGAGTTTTTAGGCGATGCAGTCCTTGAGCTCGTCGTGACAGAATATCTGTACGAGCATTATCCGAACCCCGAAGGCGAACTCACCAACTGGCGCGCGGCGCTGGTGAACGCCATCATGCTTGCCACGGTGGCCGAGGAAGTCGGTTTGGAAGAGTTTTTGTACCTCTCGCGCGGAGAAGCCAAAGACACGCAGTCAAAAGCGCGCCAATATATTTTGGCAAACGCGTTTGAAGCATTGATCGGCGCGCTCTACCTTGATCGAGGCATTGCCGTCGTTCGCGAATTTATCGGTGAACAAATTTTGAAACGTCTGCCGTACATTCTTGAGCATCGTTTGTACTTGGATCCCAAGAGTCGGTTTCAGGAGGCGGCGCAGGAGAAGGTCGGGGTGACGCCGAACTATCGTGTGTTGGACGAGGTTGGGCCCGATCACGCCAGACTTTTCACCATCGGGGTATATTTAGGAGACGAACTCGTTGCCACCGGCGCCGGCTCGTCAAAGCAGGAGGCGCAGGTTGAAGCGGCAACCCGGGGGTTGGAAGTCAAAGATTGGTAAGAAAGCGCAAAAAGCAAAGCGCAAAGAGACCTCTGCAAAACTGCCAAAATTTGATTCGACGCGGCTCACCACAGGCATTCCCTGAGCTTGTCGAAGGGTAAATTTTTGCTTAACTCTGTTAGCCCTTCGACAAGCTCAGGGGTTAACAGAGAGTTTTGCAGAGGTCTCCAAAGTGTAAAATAAAAGAGTCCGCCTCAGGCGGACGATAGTCCGGTATTTTACGTTTTACGCTTATATCTATGTCACTCGGCGATATTTTTCGTCTCGCAGAAGAAAAAGGCGCTTCCGATGTTCATTTGGTCGTCGGAAGCCCGCCGATTCTTCGCATTGACGGCGATCTCCAGAGCGTGCCCAAAGGCAAAGACATCGCCGCCACGGAAATGGAGGCCTTCGTTTTTGGTCTCCTGTCCAAACTCCAGAAGGAACGGTTTCTTGCAGAACGCGAGCTTGATTTTGCCCACGCGACGGAGAGCGGAGCGCGTTTTCGCGTGAATATCCATTGGGAGAAAGAAGTAATTGGTCTGGCTGCGCGGCTTATTCCACAGCGCATTCCCACCATGGAGGAGGTCGGAATGCCCGAGATTGTTTATGAAATGACGCGCATGCCCCACGGATTGATTCTGCTCACCGGTCCGGCCGGTTCGGGGAAATCAACGTCGCTTGCCGCCATGGTGAATCTCATAAACGAAGAGCGCGCCGCGAACATCATTACTCTTGAAGACCCGATAGAGTTTTTGTTCACTCCGAAGAAGAGTTTGTTCCGGCAGCGGCAAATCGGAATGGATTCGCTTTCATTCGCGAACGGCCTGCGGCACGTGTTGCGACAGGATCCGGACTGTGTGATGGTGGGGGAAATGCGCGATTTGGAAACGATCGCGACGACGCTCACCCTCGCCGAGACGGGTCATCTCGTGCTGGCAACGCTCCACACGTTTTCAGCATCGCAAACGATTGAGCGCATTATTGATGTGTTTCCGCCGCACCAACAGGGGCAGGTGCGCGTACAGCTCGCGACGACCCTCCGCGGCGTGGTGACCCAGCAGCTGCTGCCAAAGACGGGAGGGGGACGCGTTGCCGCACGAGAAGTTCTCGTGAACACCCCGGCGGTCGCCAATTTAATCCGTGACAATAAAGTCGTGCAATTGCGGACGGTTATGCAGACTTCGGCAAAATCGGGAATGGTCACTCTGGAACAAGATCTGAAGCGACTGATTCGCGAAAAGTCGGTGAGCGAAAAGGACGCAGCCACGCTTGTCGGCATGGAACGCTTGGGGTAGAGTCATCCCGTTTAGAAGCAAACCACAGCTTATGGCACAATGAGACGCCAGCCGAAAGGCGCCTCCGCGAGTCGGCTTTACGCGTGGTTATACCGAGCGTCTGCTCCGGCTTCTAACGGGACTCATTCCGCGCATTTTCGCGCGCCCGTGGTGAAATGGATATCACAATCCCGCCTCGGCGGGATTGTTGGGGGTTTCCGCTACAAATCCCCGGACGGGTCGGGGATTGAGCGGACCCCGATTCTGATCGGGGCGAATCCATTTGAAATATGCGCCCGTGGTGAAATGGATATCATGACAGGCTTCGGACCTGTTGTTGGGGGTTCGAATCCCTCCGGGCGCAAACCGAATATAATGACGAGGATTCGAATGGCGCGAGTAGGACTGCCGGTGGCAGTCCATGTGCGCAGCGCCCTGGACCGCGAGTCGGAGCGAGCGGGAATCCCTCCGGGCGCAAACCGAACATGGAGACCTCTGCAAAACTCGCTTCCGTCACGAAAGTTCAGAATTTCGAAGCGAAAAATTACAGAAGTGACGATGTTTATACGCAGTATAAGCGGAGGAGCTTCTGCAATTTTGTCACCCTACGGGTGATCTCCCGAAGGGATGACAGCCGAAGTTCTGAATTTGCAGTAGGAATGGAGTTTTGCAGAGGTCTCTAAGGACGAGGATTCGAATGGCGCGGGTCGCTAGCTCAATTGGCAGAGCAGATCCCTCTTAAGGATAAGGTTCCGGGTTCGATTCCCGGGCGACCCATATCAAAAACGCGGATTTTTATCCGTGTTTTTGATTTTGTCGGGCCTTGATCCCGTTAGAGGCCGCCCTCCGCCCTATCTGCCGTCAGGCAGGCTCGGGCGGACTACGACCCTGACATCTGTCGGGGTCTGCCTCTAACGGGATTGACAAAAAGCGAATAATGTGGTCTAATTGGGTCAGAATTGTTCATTCCAAGATACGGGGGAGAGGCCTTCCAGGGGGTCAAACTTGGCTAAAAGTCGGCATTTTGAGGCACTCTCCGGTACGAAAGAGGGCTTCGGGATTGCCGACTTTTTTGCTTCACGGAGAGATGCCTGGCGATAGGTCAGACATTTCTTCGGGAATCATCCCGTGGAATGTCCTTCACAGAAGGGAGAGTCAGATGGCAACTCGAGAGTCTTTGGTCGGGATCATCGAGCGCGGGAAGGATGCGTGGAACAGGTATCGGGTCATGACCCCCA
>JBBTXB010000112.1:0-2507 GCA_038062475.1 Patescibacteria group bacterium | reverse complement strand
GGAAAGAAAAAGCTTATGGATAAACCCGGGCCTGCGGCCCCACCGGCGTTATAGACCTCTTGCGAAACAACCTTTTCTACTGCAAATGATAAATTGCGGCTGCAAATTTTTCAGGACTCGTCGGCGTATTTCAGTCAATACGCTTTCCTCGCCCTGCAAAATTTTCGCTCGGAATTTATCATTTTCGCAACGAAAAATTATTCCGCAAGAGGTCTTATGATTGCTTTTTGGCACAACGTGCTGTTCGCGCCGCTTTTGAACCTGCTTATCGTGCTGTACAACGGCCCGGCGTTCGGGAGCCTCGCGATTGCGGTCATTGAGCTTACGATTTTGATCCGCCTCGCTCTTCTCCCCTTTACCATCCTTTCCGAGCGGAATAAAAAGGTGTATGCGACGATTCAAAAAGAAGTTGACCGGCTTGAGCATGAATTTAAGAACGATCCGGTTCAGAAGCGGGAGGAGCTGCGCAAAACGCTCAAGAAGTATCATTTGAACCCGTGGGCGAAGGCGGCGCTCCTCGGGGCGCAGCTCGTCGTTTTGATTCTCCTCTACCAAGTATTCTTGGGCGGTATTAATGCCAAGTTCGCCGCGTTGTATCCGGGCGTGGCGCATCCCGATTACATAAACACCATGTTCTTTGGTTTTGATCTCGGGGATCGGCACAACCTGTGGGGGCGGGAATCATCGCCGCGATGTTATTTGTTGAAATTTTTGTTGAGCAGAAGAAGCGGCTCGTGTACCTCATGAACTCTGACGTGCTCTTTCGCTACGCTTTTCCCGCGGCTTCGTTTGCGGCACTTTACTTCCTGCCTGCCGTGAAGTCATTGTTTATTTTGACCTCCATGGTGTTTTCGTTCATAGTGGCAGGACTGTTCCTCCTTACGACGAAAAAAGTTAACGATGAGACTGTAGAAAAAATAGCAAAATTTTAATCTTCGAGTTCGCCTCGGTCGAACTAAAATTTGGCTTACTTCTTTCGCCCGAGGCGAACTCCGCTCCAAACGATCTCTTACTCTATCTCACAACTCTTACTTCGGTATGGCCGATTCATTGGATAAAATCGTTTATTCGTTCGTGATGGAGGATGTTTTGAAGGGACTTTTTATTCATGTCCCGCCCGGGTATGTCGCCTGCGTGTACGATCTCGGTCAAGGAGTACTCAAAAAGGTGCTCACGCCCGGACTGCACCTCAAGATTCCGTTCTGGCAGAAAGCCAAACTATTCAACACGCAGACGCTGGAGTACGGCATCTCCCGCGAGTTTAATCCGGCGAACGAAGCCGGGCTGGGCGATGTTCCCGTTGGCGCCGTGACGCTTGACGGAAAACGCATCTCCGTTGAGGGTACTGTGCTGGCGCGTCTGGATGTCGGTCAGATACCGACCATCTGGCAGACGATAGGGGAGGACTTTGTGCAAAAAATCGTGCGGCCGACGATTCGTTCTCGGCTGCGTATGATCGCCGCGCGCTACTCATTTCAGGACATCGTGTCCCTGCGTCGCGACGCCTTTGAAATTGAAACGAAGAACGAACTCCAGCGTATTTTCTTGCCGCGCGGGATCAATGTGGAGAATGTCCTGCTCTCCGAAATTCGTCAATCGGAAGAGTCGGGGTTGTAAAATTTCGTCTTTTTTGATACAACGATCGCGGATCTTTTCACCTACGGAGGAATCATGCTCGGACTGGGGATCGGATTGACAGCCGCCTTGATCGTTGTGGGCAGTGCTTTGCTCATCGTATTGGCGATCGGCTTCGGGCACGCGCTCGGCCGAGGGAAACCAAAGCCATTTCGCAGGCTTGATACCGGAGACTATGTGCTTTGGTATCTGGTTTCAAATGATTGGAATCCGGAGAATGGCCGCGGCACGGCGTGCATTCTGATTTCTCGCTCCGGGGAGACAGGCGTTAGCTGCGTTCAGATGCCGATGCGCTGCTTGCGGGGTTACGACAACGAGCAATTGACTCCGGAGGCCGCCAGCGCCGATTTGGGCACGGGGTTTGCCCTCGCCGAGATTGTGGAAAAGAAGGGTGAACATCTCTTGCGCCTCCAGCGCCCTGCGTCTGTTGTCGCCTCGGCAACCGAGGCCGAGATGGATGCCGTGGATTCGCTCGCCGGTTTTGCGCCCGCGACGGCCGAACCGCCGACGCCCAGCGCAGACTAGTCGACACCCACCGTTTCGGCCGATGCTGTCCCCAGACAGAGAGAGCCGCTGCGGTAGCAGACGGCGACTCCGAATCAGTGGACATTTCTCTCATGCCCGCGTAGGTCGGTGGTATCTGAACGGATTTCCGCCCCGCCTTCTTTGCCTTTGTCCTTGGCTTAGAAGGCGGGGCTTTTTATTACTGGCCCCAAATTTTCAATCCGCCTCGGGCGGAGCAGAAAATTTGGCTGGTCCCGCGAAGCGGGATCCCGTCACGCGGGACAGTAACAACCGAGCACTCAACGCTTTGAGCGCTCGGTGTATTCGTCCGACATTTTAGCCTTGAGAGACCTCTGCAAAACTCCAAA
>JBBTXB010000111.1:0-1370 GCA_038062475.1 Patescibacteria group bacterium | reverse complement strand
TCTCGCCCTGGTGCGCGGATGAATCGGAAAAATAACCGGGACATCGCTACCAAGCCGACGAATAATTTTTACAGCGCTCCCAAGCACGACTGAATCAACATTCTCAGCACGATGTAGGGTTACAACCGCATAGTGCTTTGGCGAAAGTCCAGCTGGAAGTGGCGTTTGTTCTGCCACCGGTAAAAACCGCCGGAGAGTGTCAATCATCACGTTCCCTACAAAAAATGGTTTTCCTTTTACGCCCTCTTTCCGCAAATTCTCATCGGCCGCGCGTTCGGTAACAAAAAGATAATCAGAGATTTTATCTGTCTCCCTGCGATTGTACTCTTCCGGCATTTTGTCATTAAAACTCCGCAGACCCGCTTCAATGTGGGCAATGGGAATCCCGAGCTTTTTCGCCGCTATCGCACCAGCGAGCGTTGAGGTAACGTCTCCAACAACGACCACGATGTCGGGTTTTAATTCTGTAAAAATTGGGATCAACTTCGCAATGATTTCTTCTCGCTGCTCTTCAGCATCTTTTCCGCCAACGCCTAAATTATAATCCGGCTTTGGTAAACCAAGTTCATCAAAAAACACCTTGGACATCTCGGTATCATAGTGCTGTCCGGTGTGAACCAAAGTATAGGAAATCTTCTCCCCCGCCGCGGCCTCATTGTGCTTCTTACACGCCTCAATGAGCGCCGCCACCTTCATGAAGTTCGGCCTAGCTCCTGCTATAAAAACGAGCTTCATCTGTCAAAAAGGTTAAAGTAGATAATCGCAAAAATAGCTTTGACTCCGTCCTTCCAGCCGATCTTCTTTCCTTCTGCGTAGGTTCTTCCCTCATACGAAATACCCACTTCGTATATGCGCGCGTGCGCTTTCGCGAGCCGTGCCGTCACCTCGGGTTCAAAACCAAACCGATCGGAACGAAGCTTTGGCGCAATCTTCCAGATGACCTCGTGGCGGAATGCCTTGTAGCCGGTCTCCATATCCGTAAGGTTCAGGTTTGTGAACATATTAGAGAGCGTGGTCAAAAATTTATTTCCGACGTAGTGCCAAAAGTAGAGCACGCGATGCGCTTGCCCGCCCATAAAGCGGGATCCGTACACCGCGTCCGCCTTACCCTCCAGAATCGGAGCAATCAGTTTTGGATAGTCATCCGGGTTATATTCCAGATCCGCATCCTGCACGAGGACAATGTCTCCTGTTGCGGCCATAAAACCCGTGCGCAGCGCCGCGCCCTTCCCGCGATTTCTCGGATGGCGAATTACGCGGTATTGTGATTCGTACTCGCGGAGAACTTCGGTTGTCCCATCGGTGGAAGCGTCGTCCACGATGACGATCTCCTTTTGGAGACCTCCCGTGTCGCTCCGTTCCACCCGCGC
>JBBTXB010000110.1:0-2038 GCA_038062475.1 Patescibacteria group bacterium | reverse complement strand
GGAACGGGGAAACTGGGGTGTCCCGTATGAGGCGACAAGCGCCTTGTCTAAACCCTCCTTACAACTGTAGCGCCCGCCCCGCGTTTTCCGCGTAGTTTAGGCGGTCGGGGCGGGATTCTTCCTTGTACGGGTGCTCGGGGGAGTCCTGGCGGCTAATTTGGTCGTATGGCCTAAGGCTGACAGGGACCCGTCCCGACCCTCGTGTCGGGATGAAAGCTCCTCTTGTTCGGCCTGCGCGTGGTGAAGCGCGCGGGTGCTCCGTCTAGGGGCATGGCTTGCGGATGCTCGGGGAAAGGTCCCGGGTCCGATCATCCCCGATGAGGGAGGTCGGTGGCCATCTACGATTAAGGGACAGGCAGTCCGCGACTGCCCAGGCGCGAAGCCGATTCCAAGATCGGGAGTCGGCGGAGACATAATCGGTTGTCGGGGGACGCCCTGCGCCGGTTCCAGGCCCAATGAGGCCTGCGGTGTCTATTTCGTTTTTCCCCACTCGAACTTCGGTTCGGGTGGGGTTTTTCTTTTTGTGTAA
The DNA here is from genome assembly GCA_038062475.1 of Patescibacteria group bacterium. GTDB lineage: Bacteria > Patescibacteriota > Patescibacteriia > JBBTXB01 > JBBTXB01 > JBBTXB01. The sequence continues at coordinate 1,509 of JBBTXB010000110.1, read as the reverse complement.
TTTCACATAAGATAGAGTCATGCCCAAAAAATTCTACATCACTACTCCGATTTATTACGTGAACGCGCGGCCCCATGTGGGACATGCATATACGAGCATTGCCGCGGATGTTTTGGCGCGCTGGCAGCGGATGAATGGCGCGGATGTCTTTTTTTTGATGGGTACGGATGAAAACAGCCAAAAGAACGTGGAGGCCGCTCGTAAAGCGGGCCCCGTCCCGTCGCCCAGTGCGCCCGACCGTGACTCCGCCAAGGCACAGGTCGGAACCACGGGACGGGGTGAACAGGCAGACATTCAAAAGTATTTGGATACCATGAGCGCGGTGTGGAAGAACACATGGGATACACTCGGCATCACGAATGACGACTTTATCCGCACGACGGAGGCGCGGCACAAGAAAGCCGTCAATAAATTTTTTGAAGCCGTGTGGAAAAATGGCGACATTTATCGCGGCACATACGAAGGGTGGTATTGCACCGGCTGTGAGGAATTCAAGACCAAAGACGATCTGGAGAGCGGTAAATGCATTATTCACAAAACAGAAGTAAAAAAGATTAAAGAGGAAAATTACTTCTTCAAACTTTCGCGCTATCGCCAACAGCTTCTGGATTACATAAAAAAGAACCCTGATTTTATACAACCGAAATCGCGCCGGGCGGAAATCACGAGCTACATCAAAAATTTTATGGAGGACATTTCCATCTCCCGCGCGGGCGCGGAGTGGGGGATACCCGTACCGAAAATCCGAAATCCGAAATCCGAAATCCGAAATAAGGAAGGCGCGGAGCGGCAAGTATTGTATGTGTGGTTTGACGCGCTTATCAATTATTTGACCGGTGTTGGTTACGGCGCAACTAACGAGAAAAAGTTTAAAAAGTACTGGCCCGCTGATTTGCATCTTGTCGGGAAGGACATCATCAAGTTTCACTGCGCGCTCTGGCCGGCGATGCTCCTCTCCGCCGGACTGCCGCTTCCCAAACGTGTGTTCGCCCACGGATTTTTCACTGTTGACGGGGTAAAGATGTCCAAGACGATCGGGAATGTGATTGACCCGACCGAGGTCGCTGCGCGATACGGGAACGATGCGCTCCGCTATTACATCATGCGTGAGATCGCGTTCGGGGAAGACGGTGATTTCTCGCTGGATGGCTTAGAGGCGCGTTATCAAGGCGATCTGGCGAATGGTATCGGGAACCTCGTAGCCCGCGTGCTCGCCATGACAGAGAAGTATTTTGGAGGTATAATACCAGCACGAGTGAGAGGGAGCGCGGCCCCCACCTGGCAGTCGTACGAGATCAACATGGAGGACTTGCGGCTTCACCAAGCGCTTACGGACGTGTGGGATTTGATTGGCTACGCCAATCGCTTCGTGGATTCCGAACAACCGTGGGTGCTGGCGAAGATAGACAAAAAACGTCTCGCGCGCGTTATCTACACGCTTCTTGAGACTCTTCGGCACATCGGCTGGCTCGTGTGGCCGTTTATGCCCGAGACGGCGGAGAAAATTTT
>JBBTXB010000109.1:1539-13231 GCA_038062475.1 Patescibacteria group bacterium | reverse complement strand
CACCTTTGAAGTGCCGGCAGCGTGCGCAGATACCACCATCTCCGCTGATGCGCTTTGCGGCAACGGTTCGCTCGGTTCCGCCGAAGCGTGCGAATTGAACGAAACTCGCGTCAACTCGTGTACTGACGCGGCTTCTCGCGCTGGTACGCGGCGCGACACCTGCAACAGCAACTGTTCCGGGTGGGTGCTGGGCACGTGCGAGACGGGTCGTTGCGGCGATGGGGTGGTGCAGGCGCCGGAGGTCTGCGATGACGGGAGTCTCAATGGAACCTACGGTCACTGTAACGCAACCTGCACTGCCGAGGGGCCTTACTGCGGCGACGGCGATGTCTATGGCTCCGAGACCTGCGACAACGGGAGCTCGAACGGCCAATACAACACATCCGAGCCCGCGCTCGGCTACTGCGCCTGGAATTGCATCGGCTTTGGTCCGCGTTGTGGAGACGGAGTGGTGAACGGCCCGGAGGCGTGTGACGGGAATGCCCAAAGCTCGGTTGGTTACTGTGACCGATCCTACGAGCCGTGCTCGACGAGCGCCGAGTGTCCATCAGGTGAAACCTGCCGAAGTCAGCTCTCGGCTACAGCTCCCTGTCCGCCGAGCTCCGACGGTTTCCCGCAGGTTCATACGAGGACATGCGAAAGTCTCTGCCAGTTTTGGGGGACGTCTGCCTCTACCAATCCCTGGGGCCCGTGTCAGCAGCAGGGCGGCTGCGGGAATGGCATCCGAGAAGGGGCCGAAGAGTGCGATGATGGAAATACGAATCAGAACGACGGATGCATTATCATGACCCCTGGCATGTCTCCGAATCCGACCAACAATTGCGCCACGGCGGGTTGCGGTGATGGGTATGTTCGCCTGGGCGTTGAGGCCTGTGACAATGGGGCGGGAAACGGGGTGCCCTGCACGCCCTCCTACAGCGGCGTATGCAATTACTGCAGCACTTCCTGCGCGCAGATTACGCTCACGGGCGGATATTGCGGAGATGGAATTATTTCGCTTCAACCCGAGGTATGCGACGGCGCCATGCTCCCGCCATCGCCCCCCGCGCTCGCGCAGTGTTACCCGGACTGCGCCGCAACCTGCCCCCTCACGTATTCCGACCTGTCGCTTTCGTTCAGCCGCGCCCCGGCGCTCTCCCAATTCAGTTCCACGATTGATGTTGAGAGTACGACCCATGCGTCATGCGGCAGCAATACCGACTGTGCGACCGGTTTTGTGTGCGTCGGCGGGCGCTGCGAGTGCAACAGCGATTCCGATTGTTCCGCGAACTACGAATGTGTCGGCGGTCGCTGCACGAATACCTACATCAATATCCCGGCCTGTCGCCTGGCCGACACCTCAACCCCGCTCCGCGCCGACCTCTCGTTCGCGAACGCGGCCTGGAAGCCGCTGCACGTGGTGTTCATGTTTGATGTTTCAATGACAACGGACGATGTTACTCACCCCGGATGCGGAACTTCGCTCGAATGCGTGAAGCAGGCAGTCGCCGGCCCGGGCGGCGCGATGGATCAGTTTTTTGATAACTACCCCGGTGAGGTACGCATTGGGGTCGTGAAATTTTCTCTGCCTTACCCAAGAGTTCCAAGAGTCGTAGGATTTACTCCCTTTGCGGTAGACGTGAATGCGAGCACGCCTCGCTACTGTAGCGGCACGCAAGAACTGCGATGTACGCGTGACGTGGACTGTTCCAGCGGAGAGACGTGTCTCCTCGACCCCGCTCCGCTTGACCACCTTGCCGGCGAGTCGTCGCGAGCCGCATTAAAGACGAAGGTGATGGACACCGTCACGACACAAGGTGAGGACGATGCGCATCTTGGTTACGAAAAGGCGCAGGAAATTTTTACCAATTATTCATCTACCGATGCGGAGAAGGTTCTGATTTACGTGAGCGACGGAGCGGCAGTGAATTGTCCGACGGAGGCAAAATTGGAAGCAGACACCTTAAAGCTTGCCGGCGTTAAGGTTTATACAGTTGCTTTCGGAACAGATTCACCATGGCTGCAGTCGGAATCCAGCGAATGTGCTTCCGGGGAGAGCCTGATTGCAGCGATCTATAACGAGCCCGCCAATCCACCGCCCTCCTCCGCACCTAGTCCGCAAACCGACTGGTGTGCGACTATCACGAATACATCCATTGATAACACTGGTTGTCCGGGGGCCGGTAATCCAAAGTACTACCATCTTACGACCAACGTGGCCGATTTGGACGATATTTATGGCGACATTATTGACGCGATTATGACCGCAGACGTGAAAGTGGGATCGGCGGCTATGACGCAGGATGTAGGGGAGGGTGCAGCCAAGATACTGGACGCAAATATCACCTGTAATCCGAACGCGGCGCAGCAAATTCCTTTCTGGACCACCTTTGGCGGCAGCGGCACGATCGGAGTTTCCAATACGCGGCTCCGGTATTGCCCGTAGCGAAGTAAGAGCAAGAGATAGAGTAAGACTGTAGAAAAATGTTATTGCCTGAGCGGAGTCCCGATAGCTATCGGGACGAAGTCGAAGGCCTACCATTGCACCCCCTCGACAAGCTCGGGGAATAAAAATGTTTTTCTACAGTCTAAGAGTAAGAATTTATTGAATATGCAATATCAACCGGAACAAATTCCAGTCAGTCCGGCGCCCCCGCCCCGTCGCCCGGACACCCCGATCCCGACAAGGTCGGGATCGGACTACGGAGCGGGGCAGGCTCCACCGCCCGTGCCGCCGGTCGCCCCTCCGCCGACTCCGCCGGGGGTTCCGCGGGAATTCCCGTGGAAAACCGTGATCATTTTCGGAGGCAGTGGGCTTGTTGTTGCGCTCCTTGTTTTCGGCGTTGTGTTTTTGCTGGTTCGCGGTCGGCGAGCGCCGGAAGCCGAGCGGCCGCGTGAAGAAAAGGGAGCAGCCGTTTCGCCGGCGGCAGATGCCGCGCGGCAAGCCGCGGCGAAGCGGGCGTTTGAAGAGGCCAAAGCGGCCTGCGCCAACGCGGCAGATTACGAGACTTGTTTGGCCGCTGCCGCGCTTCGAGAGGCTACGCGCGGAGAGGTTGTCGAACTCTGCGACGCCCTCACGGATTCCACGCAGCGCGACCGGTGCATTTTGGAGGTGGCGCTCCGCCGTGGCGATGAGCATCTCTGCGCTCGCGCCAGCGAATCCGTCGCCGCCTATTGCACCAGCGTCTTCCAGTCAGAACGCGCCAAACGCAATGACGATCTAGAAGCGTGTCTGGCGGTACCCGATGCCCTCCAGCGAGAGAGCTGTTTTGCCGCCATTATCGCCACTAAAGATCGCGCGTTTTGCGGGACGCTTCCCGAAGAGTTGCGTGAGCGATGCGCGGTATCAATGATTTACCGCGACGCGACGGGGAATCCCGAGCTTTGCGAAGAACTTCCCGATCCTGCGGAGCGCGAGAGTTGCGCCCAGGACGTCGTTCGTGAGTCTGCTCCACCGCCCCCGCTTGATTCCGACGGCGACGGTCTTTCTGATGATGATGAAACGCAGCGGGGAACGAATCCGGCACATGCGGATTCTGACGGCGATGGTTTGTCCGATGGCGAGGAGATCACTCGGTGGGGAACGGACCCGAAAAATGCGGATACCGATGGGGATGGCTTTGGGGATGGCACGGAAGTGCGGGCGGGGTATAATCCTAATGGAGAGGGACGATTATGAAACATGAAACACGTAACATGAAACATGGAGCATGCTCCTTGAACCAACGCTTCGTGTTATGAGATTTGTGCTTTGGATCGTAGACCCTTAATTCCTGATTCATAATTCATAATTCTTTCACTATGGCCATGTTTGAGCCACCAGCCAACCTTCCTACCAAGGAACCGGAAGACATATTTTCCGAAGTGGAACCCCCGACGGCCGCCGGGGCTCCTCCCGCGCGGCCTCCAGGAGCCGCTCCGCCATCACCGGCCTCCGTGGAGGCGCCGCATCGTTCTTGGGTGCGCTTTCTGTTGGTCGTAGTCGTCGCCGCAGCGATTCTTGGCGGGGTGTCGTGGTTTTTTCTTTCCCGCCGCGCCGCCCTCCCCGCGACCGTCCCGCCGCCTGCCCCTGCCCCTGCCCCAGCGCCAGTTCCAGCTCCTGTACCACCTCCTGCGCAAACTCCGGCAACCACGACGGAAGAGGCGCCCCCCGCGCCGCCCGCTCCCGTTGACACCGACGGAGATGGACTTACCGATACCGATGAATTGAGTTTGGGAACCGATCCGCTCCGCGCTGACAGCGATAATGACGGCCTTACTGACAGGGAAGAAGTGCAGATTTATAAGACGAACCCAAACAATCCGGACAGTGACGGCGACGGGTTCCTGGACGGCGCGGAAGTGAGGAATGGTTATGATCCGGCCGGTCCCGGTAAATTATTCGTTGTGCCGCCACCGACGCAGTAGCCACGAAGCATTAGTATGTAGAAGGTAGTACGTAGGCGATCGGCGCAACAAACGTCTACGTTCTAAGTTCTACCTTCTACGTTCTCCTTAACTCTGCGCATGGACGAGAAACCAAAAATTGAAACTCCAGCAGGTGCGTCGTTATCAAAACCCGCTTCGGCAATCCGCGTGATGCCGGAGGAGTTTCGATATGGCAGGATTCCTCCCAAGCCGGAACCGACTCCGTCCGCCCCCCCGCCGACCTCCGGCGGAGTGTCAAAAACGCCGAAAAAGAGTCCGCCGTGGCTCCTTTTGACAGCGCTTGGGATCGGCGGGTTGATAATAGGAGGCGGGGCATTCTTTGTATTGTCCCGGAAGGAAACGCCAGTTCCGCCTCCAGCGAACGTAAATCGCGCCCCGCCGCGAAACGCGAACCGGCCGGTGAATCAAAACGTGAACGCCCCGACGTCAGCCCCTGCGAATCAAAACGTCAATCAAAACGTGAACGCCCCACCGGTAAATGTAAATGCTCCTTTCCCGCTGGCGCCTCGCCCTGGTCGCGATTCGGACGCTGACGGCCTAACGGACGCAGAAGAGACCTTGTATGGAACCGATTCAACAAAGCCGGACAGCGACGGCGACGGGTTCCTTGACGGCGGCGAAGTATTTCATCTTTATAATCCCGCGGGAGTCGCGCCGGAGCACCTTATTGATACAGGGAGCGTCAGGACGTTTACAAATTCCACGTTTGGGTATGAACTGTACGTGCCTGCAGATTGGACCGGGGAACAGCGCGATGATCGCACCGTGCTCTTCCGAATCGGAACCGGAGAATTCTTTCAGGTGCTTGTTGAAGACAACGTGGAACGCCAGCCGGTAATACCATGGTATCTCGCGCAGGCGCCTGGCGTGACCGCGCGAGAGCTCCAGCCGTTCGTAAGCAAGAGCGGAGCGGATGGCATTTACTCCCCGGATCGTTTGACGGCTTATATCGCGTCAAATTCCCACGTGTTCGTGATCGCAGAGAATATCGGAACGATGACGGAACTCAATTACACGCGGACATTTGAGATGTTGTTGAACAGTTTCCGGATTATTCGCTAAACAATTATCCCCTGAGCTTGTCGAAGGGATACGATGGATCAAAGAGATGTGCGATGGTAGACCTTCGACTTCGCTTCGCTCCGCTCAGGCAATATAATAATTTTTGGTATTGCTGTGTTGGATGTTGAAGTTACGACGCGCGAGGGACGACAGCCGTTGCCGAAGGCGGCGATTGTTGCGCTTGTCCGAACGGCACTGCGCCGAGTGGGGATCCGGCATGCCTCGGTTTCAATCGCATTTGTAAGCGATGTGGTGATGCGCCGTTTGAACCGTTCATACCGGAAGCGAGACGCGGTAACCGATGTGCTTTCATTTGGGGCACTGCGAACGCGCGCGGGTGGATTCGCCCGGCATACGCCGGGCGCGGGGCGGATGCCCCGCGAACTCACGATACCGACGGGAGAGATTGTCATTGCGCCGCGAGAAGCAGCGCGCCGCGCCAAAGAACACGGCGTGTCGTTAAAAGACGAGCTTCTCCTTCTCCTCGTGCACGGTTCTTTGCATCTCGCGGGTTACGATCACGAGCGCCCAAAGGATGCGGCGGTCATGCTCCCGCTCCAGGAGAACATAATAGCGGCGTTAGAGCGCAAAGCGTAAAGGGCAATGATCAAAGAACACTCGTAGCCTTTTTGCGCCTTCCCGCTTTCCGCTTTTCATTACGTTTCCGTATGGTTTCCAAGTTTTTACAGAGCGCAAAAGCTGCCTTTCGTGGCCTGACACTCGTCCTTCGTGAGGAGCCGAATTTTCGCATTGAAATTTTCGTCGGCGGAGCCGTGGTTCTCCTGGCATTCCTGCTCCGCGTTTCGCGATTGGAGGTCGCCCTCCTCATCCTTGTTTCAATGATCGTGCTTGTGTTAGAGTTGAGCAACACCGCCGCCGAGCACTTGGTTGATTTACTGCGGCCACGGTTGCACGAGAGCGTCCGACGGGTGAAAGACATCACCGCCGCGACAGTGCTTGTGGCCTCGATTGGCGCAGCAGTGATCGGAGTGGCCATCTTTTTACCGCGTATCATCGCGTTTGTTACAGACTAGAAGCTAGCAGTCAGCAGCTAGTAGCTAGTGTGATGTGGCCGCCGCGTTTCGTGTTTTCTAGCTTCTAGTTACTCGATTTATGCCCGAACCGTTGATCACCGGACTCGACATCGGCTCGTCAGCCATTAGAGCCGTTGTCGGCAAGCGAGTCTCCTCCGGGGAGCAGACATCCGTGCAACTCCTCGCGGCTGTCGAAAGCCCGGCCGAGGGGATTCATCGGGGAGCCATTACGTCCATAGAAGACGCCGTGACCTCCATTTCTCGCTGTCTTGAACAGGCGGAACGCATTGTTGGCGCTCCGTTGGAGCGCATGTGGGTCGGCATTTCCGGCAGCCATGTCCTGGCGACGACAAGCCGCGGCGTTGTTGGCGTTTCTCGTCCCGACGGTGAAATTCGCGAGGAAGATGTGGAGCGTGCGATTGAGGCCGCCCGCGCCATCGCCACGCCCCCAAATTACGAGATTCTTCATGTGATTCCGAAACTGTTCATCGTTGACAGTCAAACGCATGTAAAGGATCCGATTGGAATGAACGGCACCCGGCTGGAAGTGGAGGCGGAGATTATCCAAGGGCTTTCATCCCAGGTTAAGAATTTGACTAAGTGCGTGTATCGAACCGGCGTAGAGATTGAGGATTTAGTGTATTCAATCCTTGCGACCTCCGATGTGGTTGCCACTCCGCGCCAGAAAGAGCTGGGCGTGGTGGTGGTGAATGTCGGGAGCACCACGACCGCTATGGCCGTGTTTGAAGAAGGCACGATTCTCCATACGGCGGTCTTGCCGATCGGTTCCGAGCACATTACCGCGGATGTTGCCATCGGATTGCGCACATCGCTGGATGTTGCAGAACGGGCGAAACTTATTCACGGCACCGCACTCCCCGAGGAGGTCGCTAAAAAGGAAGAATTGAATCTCGCGGACCTTGGCGGCCCCGAGCCGGAGATGGTTTCTCGAAAATACGTGGCGGAGATCATAGAGGCGCGCGCGGAAGAAATCTTGGATAAGATTGACCGCGAGCTCCGCAGTATTTCCCGGAGCGGGTTGCTTCCGGCCGGAGTCCTGTTTACCGGAGGCGGAAGCAAGCTCGTCGGTTTTTTGGATGTGGCAAAGCGGAAGCTTCGGTTGCCGGCGATGCACGGCTATCCGTTGAATGTTATGAGCGTCGGAGATTTTGGGAACGACCTCTCTTTTTCCACCGCCATCGGTCTCGTGCGTTGGGGGAGCGATGCCGGCGGCGCCGCGGGAACGCATTTGGGACGTCTCGCCGCGCGGCTGCGGGGCGTTGAGTATGCGGCAAAAAATATTCGGCGTTGGATTTCATCGCTGCTGCCGTGAACGGCTTTACGACTACCGACCACCGACTACCGCCGCGGCATAAACCCACAACGAAGCGGTGGGCGAACAGGTGGACGAACAAAAATCTTGTTCACTGAAAGAAAATTGTATTTGACAGTCGGAATCTTCCCTATTACGCTAAAGGAAGCTCGTATTCTAAATTCTAGCTACTAACTCTATGGCAGAGGTCAGGCCGTCAATTGAGACCTTCGCCAAAATTAAAGTAATCGGCGTCGGCGGCTCCGGCGGATCTGCGGTGAATCGGATGATTCAATCCAAGATTCGTGGTGTGGAGTTTATCGCTATGAACACCGATGTTCAGGCGCTGCATCACTCGCTTGCGGGAACCAAACTTCACATTGGGAAGACGGTCACGCGCGGCTTAGGCGCGGGCATGGACCCTTCCGAAGGACAGCGCGCGGCCGAAGAGAGCCAAAATGAAATCCGCGATGTTTTGAAGGGCGCGGACATGGTGTTTGTCACCTGTGGTTTGGGCGGAGGAACCGGTTCCGGCGCCGCGCCGATCGTGGCCGAGATTGCCAGAAATCTGGGCGCGCTCACCGTCGCAGTCGTGACGAAGCCCTTCGCGTTTGAAGGAGTGAAGCGGCGAGAAATCGCCGAGCAAGCGCATGACCAGTTGCGAGAAAATGTTGATACGATTATTACCGTTTCAAACGATCGTGTTTTTCAGATTATTGATAAAAAGACTCCGATCACCGACAGTTTTCAAATCGTTGATGACGTGTTACGGCAAGGGGTGCAAGGTATTTCCGACATCATCACGGTTCACGGGCTCATCAACGTTGACTTTGCCGACGTGAAGGCGATTATGAAAGATGCCGGTTCCGCGCTCATGGGTATCGGACGGGCCTCCGGAGAAAATCGCGCCGTAGAGGCCGCGAAGGCCGCTATACAGAGTCCGCTTCTTGAAGTTTCCATTGACGGCGCAAAGGGAGTTCTGTTTACCGTAACCGGCGGCCCCAACTTGAGCATGCACGAGGTTGCCGAAGCGGCAAAGATTATTACGGATCCGGCAGACTCAAACGCGAAAGTTATTTTTGGCGCAGTGATTGACGAGGCAATGAAAGACGAAGTGAAGGTAAGCTTGATTGCGACGGGGTTTGACGCCACGCCGCGGACAATCACGCTGCAAACGATGAAATCCATCCCCACGCGCGAACTGAACCCCATGTTGCGCGAGCGGCCGATCCCGCATTCGGGATCCCGCTTCGCGGGAGAGGCGCTTCAAGATAAACCACCTGTGGCGGCGGGAAACGGTAACGGCTTCAAACGGCCGCAGGAAAAAACGACTGAAGAGGAGGATTTGGAGATACCTGCGTTTATTCGAAAAAAGATGCTTTAGCGCCGGGCCCCGCGCTTCCAGCGCATCCGGCGGGGCTAAATCCGAAATTCGAATATCGAAATCCGAAACAATATCGAAACTCTGCGCCAGAGGCGCATCCGCCTTCGGCGGAGAATGTCCCAATGATCGAAACCGTTTTTGGTATTTTCCGCCGGAGGCGGATCCGCCTTTGGCGGAGAATTTCGGTCATTCGGATTTGTTTCGTGCTTCGGATTTTTTATGCCGTATGCGCTGCCCCATCTGCAATTCTAAAGAGACCAAAGTCGTTGATTCGCGTCTCGCATCGGACGCCTTGAGTATTCGCCGTAGGCGCGAGTGTGAAAAGTGCAGCTATCGGTTTTCCACCGTGGAAGAAACGGAACTTCTCGACCTCGCCGTTGTAAAGCGTGACGGCCGGCGTGAGCCGTACGCGCGTGAAAAACTGCTCTCCGGTCTCCGGCGGGCGCTCCAGAAGCGGCCGTACACGGCGGATGAGATTCGGAAGCTCGTCGGCATGATTGAGCGCGACATTCAGCGGAAGCGCAAGGCGGAATTACGAAGCCGAGAGATTGGGGAAGTGGTAATGGCGCGGCTTCGTCATTTTGATAAAGTTGCGTATATACGGTTTGCGTCGGTATACCGCGCGTTTGAAGACGTGCGGACATTTGAGCGGGAATTACGCAAGCTTCAGAAAAAAATTCCCAAAAAACATAAAAAAGCGAAAAGCGTAAAGACGAGTTAGTCCTATTTCCTTTTCCGCTACACGCTTCACGCTCCATGACGTATGCGCATTGACACCGGAGAAGAGGGGCGCTCGCAGCTGCAAGCGCTCCTTCAGGAAAATTTGAAACTTTCAAAAGCGATTTTGCATTCCGTTGAAAAGACGAACCGGCATATTTTGCTGGGCCAGATCGCGAATTGGCTCCGATTATTTCTCATTCTCATTCCGATCGCACTCGCGGCCTTGTACATCCCACCGCTCATAAAGAAATTCCAAGAAAATCCGGCCGCGTTTTTTGGCAATGTCTTGTCCGACGAGGGTGGGTCCGCGGCTCTGATGCCGGAGCGCATTCAGGAATTGCAGCGGTTACTCGAGCAGCCGCGCTAAAACCACGAAACATGTAGCGTGTAACATAAAATATGGAGCACAAGGCGCGGAGCGCATTCCTTGAATGAATGCTTCATGCTACGTGCTTCATGCCTGTCCCGTCCCGTGGTTCCGATCTGCTCCTTGGCGGAGTTACGGTCGGTATCCCTGGGCGGCGGGACGGGGCTTCATGACGTATGACACTTTCTCTCCAACAACGCCGAATGCTCATGGTGATTTTTATTTCGGCGTTCGTGGGGGCCATCTCGGGCGGCGCCGCTGCCATTATGGCAACCTCCGTATTTCCCGAAATCATCAATCCATGGGTGGAAAAAAATGTTTTGCACCGGCCGCCATCCGCCTCCCGACACGTCGGGACACTTGCGGTGGAGGAGGAGTCCGCCACGATTGACGCCGTGCGGAACGTGAGTCCATCCGTCGTTTCCATCGTGATCACCAAAGAGCTTCGTCGCAGAACCGGCGATTCGGAGTTCCTCCCCTTTGATGAATTTTTCGGCTTCGGGTTGCCTGAACCGGGGGATTCATCGCCCCTCAAACGGCAACGGGTTGGGGGCGGGTCAGGGTTCATTATTTCTTCTGACGGACTCATTCTCACCAATCGTCATGTGGTTGCGGATCCGGCCGCCGAGTATACGGTTATCACCAATGATGGCACGCGCTATAATGCCGAGGTCGCCGCCGCCGACACTCTTCTTGATATCGCCATCGTGAAAATTAACGCCTTAAATCTCCCCGTTGCGGAGCTTGGCGACTCCGATACGCTCCAGATCGGACAAACGGTTATTGCCGTAGGGTTCGCGCTCGGAGAATTTCGGAACACGGTGACCAAGGGCGTCATCTCCGGCATTAATCGGCAGGTGACGGCGGGAGGACCCTCTGGTGAAGCGGAGGTGATTGACGAAGCGATTCAGACGGATGCCGCTATTAACCCCGGCAATTCCGGAGGGCCGCTCGTGAACCTTGCCGGTCAGGTGATCGGCGTCAATACGGCGATTTCCGAGGAGGGTCAGCTCGTCGGCTTCGCGATTCCCGCGAATGCCGCGAAGCAAATCATTGAAAGCATACGCATCTCGGGCAGAATTGTCCGCCCGTGGCTCGGTGTGCGGTACGTGCTCCTTGATGAGGAACTCGCGCGCAAAAATCATATAGCGGTGAATTACGGGGCGCTCATCGTGCGCGGTTCCGGTGTTACGGATCTTGCTGTCGCTCCCGGCTCGCCGGCGGATAAGGCGGGATTCGAGGAGAATGATATTATTTTGGATGTCGGGGGCGTGCGCATTGACGAGACGCACCCGCTTGCCCGTCTGATTGCCAAACATAAACCAGGAGACGCAGTGGTGTTTCAGGTTTTGCGGAAAGGGAATATACTGTCGCTTACTGCTACTCTCGAGGAGAGAAAACAATGA
>JBBTXB010000109.1:0-1439 GCA_038062475.1 Patescibacteria group bacterium | reverse complement strand
AAAATTATTTGTACGGTCGGCCCGGCGTCTGGGGCGGCGACGACGCTCACGAAGATGGTGCGCGCCGGCATGAACGTGGCGCGGCTTAATATGAGCCACGGCACGCTTGGGAACCACCGACTGCTCATTGGTCGCGTGCGCGCAGTGTCCCGAAAGACCGGTGAACCCATCGCCATTCTCCAAGATTTGCAGGGACCAAAAATTCGCGTCGGCCTGCTGCCAAAAGAGGGGCTTCCCCTGCGCGCCGGAGAGCTTGTGACCTTTACGACTGATGTCACGAAGGACGGCGTCCCCCGACAGCCATCGGGGCGCATCCCCATCACCTACGCCCGCCTGCATCGCGAGATTCATCCCGGCCACCGCATGTTTTTGGATGACGGTCTCATTGAAGCCCGCGCCTATGCGGTCAAGGGGGCGGAAATCTCCGCAGAGGTTGTAGTGGGCGGAACGCTTACGAGCCACAAGGGCTTGAATCTTCCGGACACCGACATTCGCGTTTCAGCCATGACTCCAAAAGACCGCGCCGATGTGCGCTTCGGTTTGAAGCAGGGTGTTGATTACATCGCGCTTTCGTTTGTCCGCAGCGCGCGCGATGTGGTGCAGCTGCGGAAGATGATTATTGCCGGTCGGCGGCTTCTTCCGCCGCGCGCGCAGTCTCCAAGGATAATCGTCAAAATAGAAAAGCCCCAGGCGCTCAAAAATTTCTCTTCCATTCTGGAGATTACCGATGCCGTGATGATTGCCCGCGGGGATTTGGCAGTGGAGACGCCCGCGGAACATGTGCCCGTCTCGCAGAAAGAGATTATCGCCGCATGCCGGGCGGAAGGCAGGCCGGTGATCGTTGCCACCCAAATGCTTGACTCCATGATTCGCAATCCGCGCCCGACGCGCGCCGAGGTTTCCGACGTCGCAAACGCCGTGTTTGATCACGCGGACGCGGTCATGCTCTCCGGTGAGTCCGCGAGCGGCAAATATCCGGTGGAAGCGGTCTCCATGATGGCGCGCGTGATTCGGGAAGCGGAGGCATCCTGTTACGACGATGTGCCGCTTGGTCCGCAGCTTGGGCAGACGAAAACCATTCGTGAAGCCATGGTCGCGGCAGGCCTCGTAGTTGCGGAGCGCGGAGGGGCAAAGGCGATCGTTGCCGCCTCATGGAGCGGGGAGACGGGGCGCATGCTTGCGAAATATCGCGCAGAACTGCCGCTTCTCGTTGGGTCTCCATCACCGACCGTTGTCCGGCAATTAAATCTTTCATGGGGGGTGGCGGCATTTTTGATTCCTTCAGTACGGGATACTGATGCGCTCTTGCGGGCGCTCTTGGCGGGAGCCAGGCGCACGGGACTTCTCCGGAAGGGTGACCCGATTGTCATCATCTCCGGCAACCGCGTGGGCGCCGGCGGCGGCGCGAATTTGGTTGGGATGCGCACAATTTGAAGACG
>JBBTXB010000108.1:0-6878 GCA_038062475.1 Patescibacteria group bacterium | reverse complement strand
CTTCGACTTCTTCGGGAGCGGCGGCTACCCCGACACCTGTCGGGGCAGGGGCGGCGGCGGAAACGCCGAACTTCTCTTCCAGCACTTTGACCAATTCCGCCAGGTCAAGCACTGACATCTTCTCGACTTCAGAGACGAGCGACTGAAACTTGGCAGGAACTGCGACTTCTTTCTTTTCGTCAGACATATTGCGAGTAGTTAGTAGCTAGAAGTTAGAATCTAGGAAACGACCGATTGACGACGCGCCGATCGAAACTACGTTCTAAGTTCACCGTACTACGTTCTAGCTTAATAATTAAGCGGTTTTTTGATCTTTTTGTAACTGGCCTGAAATTTCTGAGTCCGCAGGACGATGGAAATTTCACTGGCAGTTACAATCCCGCATAAGTCACATCAAGGCCGTTACGATCCTGGAATGGAGCCGACCGCATGGAAGGCATCTTCCGAGAGTAGACCCTACTCCAATCAGGACAATCCTTCGGACTTGGTGCGGGAGATTGCGGTAAGGGCAGTAAGGAGTCCGCGGAGATTTCCGGCGAGGACGTTTACGAATCCGGAGATTGGGGCATTCATGCTTCCCACCATCTTCGCAAGGAGTTCCAGCCGCGACGGGAGCGCCGCGAGCGCGAGCACTTCTTGTGCGGAAATGAGCCGCCCTTCCAGCACACCCCCGAGAAGCGTCATCGCATTGTGCGTCTTAATGAAATCCTTGATGATCTTTGCCGGGAGAACTTCATCGCCATAGCCCGTAACGGTAGCGAAGTTACCGTCAATCTCCTTGGGATTGCCGGTAATGTTGGCGCGCAGAAAAGCGAGCTTCAGGAGCGTTTTCTTGACTACCGTGTAATCAATATCCGCTTCTTCAAGCTTCTTGCGCAAGCCTTCTATATCCTTCGTCGGCAGCTTCTCATAGCTTGCGAAAACAGCGCCCTTTGCGCGACCCAGCCGATCCGCAATTTCCGCAACGACCGCCTCTTTCTGTTCGCGTGTTTTGGGCATAATGATTCGACCTTTGGTTATCGCCACTAAATTAAAAAAGTGGCTCTAGCAAGCCACGAATTCAAGCCCCGATTCTGCACAGAACTCAAACAGTGCAGTTGGGGTTTACCCGCCTAAGTTTTGCTTCGCAAAAGTTAGGCGTGGCCTCGGCAGGATTTATCCCTTTTAATCGGGAACCCGCTGTCTATGGCTTCTGGAAGAAGATTACAAAACCTTTAAAAAGGTGTCAAGCTGTTGACGGACTTTTATTTTTCTGCCAAAGTAGTACCCCATTGTACCTTACCAAAGAAAGGACGGAGGAGCATGGATTCGATTCGCAGCCGAAAGCTCATGATTCGCTGGGCGCTCATCTCTGCCGCCGCCACCGCTATTTTCTGGGCGGTCTGGCATCTCGTCGCCGGGGAAGTGCCGGAAGTCGCTTCGCTCGCGCTCGCTCCCGGCTGGACATTGCCGCTTCCCCTTGAAGTCTCCCGCTGGTGGGACGTGCCGGTCACTGCACTTGGCGCACTCGTCATCTTCACGCTACTCACAAGCACTACCTTTAACTCACAAGAGCGCTTCAAACTTGTTAGCAGTCTGCTCGGTGGCGCGCTCCTGGGGTTGGGGCTTTCGCTCGGCAACCAATTCATCCCCGCATTTGCGGGAATCCTCCCGCTCTCCGCGTTTGTCGCGGCTTTGACCTTGAGCATAGTCATGTCAGCCGATATCGTGGCTGATAACGGCCAGTCATCTGCCGGAATTCCCTCCCTCCCGATTGGCTTTGGCATCGGCGCGGGCCTTACCGAGGGCATGCCCGTGGGCCTGACACTGACGCTCTCCATGTATGTGGTCGGCACCATTTTCCTGTTTGGCACGATACTCTTCTGGGCGCTTTGTGACCACATCGCAGGCAGTAACTGGAGCAACAGAGTCAAAGACTGGCTCACGGCCGAAGACGCTAAACCAAAGGAATAAAACACTACACGACCAGTCGGGGGTATGCCTTCCACTGGTCTTTTTTATTCTATAACTGTCCCTTTGAATTTTTTGCCGCGGAGCGCGGCGTCCACGCTTTTCCAATCATTCCCCTTAATCATCAGCACGCGCAGCCCGAGCTTCTCCGCGAGCCGGGACGCCACCGGGTCAAATGGCAGGTTGGCCCCCGGGTCCCAACGATTCCCCACGATTTTACGAAAGTCTTTCCATGACACGTCCGGCAACTTCCGCGCGCTGCGATACTTCGCCGGGTCCTTATCGTATACATAAGAAACATTTGAAAGGTTCACAACCGTCTTGGCGCCAAAGCGCCGCGCGAGAAGCACTGCATCATAATCCGTTGACGCGCCCGGCTTCCAGCCGGCGGCAATGAGAACCGATTCCTTCCACTGCGGCGGACGAGTCGGATTCTTTACGACAGAGGGATGGGCAACGCGCCGGAAGATCGTCCGGAGGAGATGCGCGTTCAGGCGCGTGGCGTGAATACCCAACCAATCAACGTCGTCCGCAGTGAGTTTCCCGCCCACCGCACGGACGGCTTGTTGATAATGGCGGGCAATTTTTCCGCCGCCGCAGATAATAATGAACCGCCGTCGCCGGCGAATATGCGAGAAAATCAGTTTTTGAAAACGCCGCAAAAAAACGGCATCAATGCCGCCGTTTGGAACTATGAGCGAACCACCCAAAGAAATTACTATGATCTTTTCCATGCGCCAAAATTTTTGCCTCGCTGTCGCTCTGCTTTTACGCGCGCCTCATGCAAGAAAGGACTGCTCGTTCTGAACCGAACCCTCCCCTTTCCGCCGCGAGTGCGGGAATGATTCTTCATAAATCCGCCTCCGGCTCTTCCGCCTTCTCCTCCTCCATCTCGCCGAAGCGCGCCTTGATTTCTTTCACCTTGTTCTCTACTTCCGAAAGGCGCTTCTTCAAAGCCGCAGCAAGCTCAAGACCGCGCTCAAACTTCTTAAGCCCCTCCTCAAGATCAATTTCCTCACGCTCGAACCATTCGGCGATCTTTTCAAGCTCTGCAAAGGATTCGGCGAATGGTAATTTTGATTGTCTGGCCATACCCAGTATATCAACTTCGACTTTTGATCGAGTTGATGATTGTTCGGAAGTTAGAGAGTAGGGATGTCATAGCGTGTATGGTCGAGGAGACTCCGTTGCCCCGAAAGCGTTCGGGGCGGTCGAAGATGTATTACTGGGCATATCAATCCTTTTTTACCACTTTTGTATGCAATGCACCATGGGCAAGCTGCAGGCGCACTGCCGCGCCGAGCGGGACTTTTGCTGCATCGCGGAGAATGCGCCCCGAGGCGTCGCGGGCGATCGCGTACCCCCTCCGCAAGAGCGCGCGAGGATCCAGTGTGCGTATGATCCGCTCCAGCGTCTCAATACGCATCTTGGTCTGTGCAGCGGTGGAGATGAGCATGCGACCGGCGCGTGTGACTGCGATGAGCGCATTGCGCCCGCGATTCACCACAGCCGCAATGTGCGTCTCAATCCGCGCCGCGGCAGTCTGAAGGCGCTGGTTCCGTTCCGAAAGGGCGGCTATCATCCCCCGCTCCACCGAGTTGCGCATGGCTGCGACCGAATACGCGACTTCACTTCTCGCCGGCACGACCAATTCTGCGGCGTTTGATGGCGTGGAGGCGCGAATATCGGCCACATAATCCGCGAGTGTTTCGTCACGCTCGTGGCCGACTCCGACGACGACCGGGACCTGCGAGGCGAACACCGCGCGTGCCACTTCCTCGGAATTAAACGCCTGCAAATCCTCCATGCTTCCCCCGCCGCGGATGAGCACGAGTACTTCCGGCGCGCCTCCATCCGCCGCGAGCGAATTGAAATACCGGAATGCGCCAACGATCTGCCGCACCGCCGGTTCCCCCTGCACCTGCACATGCGCCAGTGAAAATCGGACTCCACCCCAGCGATTTCCCGCAATCCGCAAAAAATCCGAGTACGCCGCGGACTCTCGCGAAGCAATAATGCCGACATGCTCCGGGAATCTCGGGAGCGGACGCTTGCGTTCCGGCGCAAACAACCCTTCCGCCTCCAATTTTTTCTTCAAAAGCTCAAATGCGCGGCGGAGCGCACCTTCGCCAACAAGTTCAATGCGCTCAACTACCAAAGACAGCTTCCCATATTTGGCGTAGATCTTCGGGTAACCAAACACCCGAATTTTCATCCCATCCTCAACTGGCTGCTTCAAACGTGAGATGTGTAGGAAGCAATTGATGAGTCCGTCCCCATCCTTCAAATCAAAGCGCACCCACTGCTGCTGCGAGATCGTAAAGCTTGCCACTTCCCCTTCCACCGCCATCGCGGTGGGAGACACCGCTTCGCGCATCACGCCATTTACATACTCAATGAATTCGGAGACCGAAAATATTTTCATACATTCATCCACACAAAGTGACAATTCGGGAACTTTACGCGAACCGTTGGAAGGCGAGGGTCGGTCATAAAAATTTTCTCTTACTCTTACTCTAGCTCTTACTCCTGTTCGCACCACCCCTCGAACCCGCCTTTCAATACTTTCACATTCGTATGCCCAAGCTCCTGAAGAATCTCGCACGCCGCGCGGCTGCGCGGACCCATGTGGCAGTAGAGCACAATCGGTTTGTCCTTTTTAATCCCTTTGATTTTCGCCACGAGCGTCTGGAGTGGAATGAGCAATGCCCGAAGAATGTGTCCTTCTTCATATTCCTCCGACTCACGCACATCAATAAGAAAAAAATCCTCTTTGGATTCAAGCATGGACTTTAGTTCCTTGGGGGAAATTTCAGCGATAACGGTCTTTTGGCGCATAAATTTAGTAGCTGGTTTGACCCATCGTCCCTAACTACTAGCTTCTAGCTACTCGTCATGGTTGCAATGCTTCCTCTACATTACCCAGCACCGAAATCACCACCTCGCGGATGTTCGGAAACTGTTTCAACGTCTGCGTAATCTGCGCCCGAATGGCAGTAACCGCACAGGAGCCGCCGACATTTTGCAGTCCCTCGTTAAAGTCCGCATAGGCGACGCCGTTCCGCACGACGAGACTTCGCACCTGCGCGCCGCGCGGAATTGAGGTGGTATGCTCTTGGTTCGCTTCCTGCTCGGAGGGACCGCGCAGGAGCTCTTCCAGGGACGCACGCGCCGGAGTCAGCGTCTTCGGAATCTGCCGATCAGTCGCAAAAACTTTCGTGCAGGAAACCGCGGGATCGCGCTCCTGATTGCTCCAAAACAATTTCACGGTACGACGGCCGGACTCAAACGTAACAGGAATACGTACCAAATCAAGCACCGCCCCATCCTTCGGCGAGTTCCAAAACACCTCTACCGTGCCGTTCGGCGTCGCGGGAACAGGATAGTATATCACTGATTCAAACGGCCCAAACCGGCCGGTGTCCGAAGCAGTCGCAATCGTGAATGTTTGAAGGAGTACATTACCCTCTGCGTCCAGAACACGAAGAGCGACATGGCTTTCAAATGTCCGCGCCTCTCCGCGTACGACGAGAGGGTTCGGAACCGATTCGCCTTCCGTAGGAGCAGAGACGCGAATATTCTGCGCCAAAGGCGCATCTGCCTCTGGCGGAGTCTCTCCCGATTCTTGCTGCTTGCAAACACCCATCGCACCTGCCCCGTCCCGTGGTTCCGACCTGCTGTCGCCTGCGGAGTCACGGTCGGGCTCCCTGGGCGACGGGATGGGGTCGGCAGCACCCGCCGGCAAGTACTCGTCGCACGCAAACCCTTCGGGACAACTAAATCCGGCAATGCCTCCGCACTCGCAGTATGGCACGCACACCTTAATGCACACCGTCCCTTCTGAAGCGCCGCGGCAGGCAGAACCGCATGAGTCCCAATTACCGCCAGCAGTGCGGCAAACTTCTTCCGTAAGCCCTTCCTCACCATACGAAACCGGCACCTCTTCCCCCGGTGTTTCAGAACCGCTCGGCGGAATGAGCAGGGAACGTAAACTTCCGCCCACAAAATTCGGAAGATAAACAATCGCAAGCACTCCGACGAGGAGTACCGCTGCAATAACTCCGATTTGGAGCAAAACTTTCCGCATAAAAATAGTATAACACGAATCCGCCTCTCGGTTCACAGCGCATACCTCCGCCGAGCACGAAACGCGTTCCGTGCTCGGCTGCGGCTCCGAGGCACCCATACACGCGGCGGATTGTAACTCCCAACGAAATTTTGTTCGTTTACGACTCCAAAATTTCGGGCGAGTTACAAAAAAGAAGCCCTGACAGGAGTGATCCCATCAGGGTGTTGAACGGTTCAGGCCTTCGAAGCGAGACGAGCAATGCGCATAAACGCCCCCCTTCTTACTGGAAGCTCGGTTGCACGCTCTCCGGCACGCTTCCAAAATCCAGCTTCGTTTCCAGGAAAAAGTTCCGTCACCTCTTTGGCAACGAGGCGAGAAGCGTCGTCCATAGAAATGCGCGAGGCCAGCTCGGCATACCGATCGGTTCGCATTTGCGCCATGGCCTCCTTTTCAAGCTGACGAATCCGTTCGCGGGTAAGATCGAAGTGCTTTCCGACCGCTTTGAGTGAAAGCCCGGAGAGCCGCAAAAGCATGATTTTCCGGAAACGCTCTGGGAGCGCCGCGAGAAGCGTGAATAACGCCATGCGGTCCAGATTGTGATCGGGAGAGGCCGCCGTCTCCGAAGGAATGAAGTCGCCGAATTTCTCGCCGTCGTCGTCTTCACTCGCGGGCGCGTCCAACGAAACGCGCCGCAAAGAACCAGCGAAGCGAGCCCCGCGAACCTTCCTGACCGACAGACCAGTCTCGTGCGCCGCTTCCTCATCGGTCAATCCTTCGCCCGCTTTGCGCAGCCGAGAAAGCGCCTCGTGCATATGCACGGGAAGGCGGACTTCGCGATCCCGATCAGCGATCGCGCGCG
>JBBTXB010000107.1:1538-4279 GCA_038062475.1 Patescibacteria group bacterium | reverse complement strand
CCTTCGTCGCCGCCGCCACCGCCGCCGCCTTCGTCGCCGCCGCCGTCGCCGCCGCCTTCGTCTTCGCCGCCAACAGTCGCGGTATTTCCATCACGGCGAAGCCAGGATTAGTGATTGGAGCGCTGTTGCTCCAGTTTGCGACACTGTATGAGGTCATGGTTGGCGTCACATGCGGTTTCCTGGCGCCACAAACGATCATTCCCACCGCGAGTGCGCTCGTTCTCGCCGGGGCGCTTCTCGCGCCACTCCTGATTCGAACGGTGGTGCGCGAGCGGTGATGCGTCACCTGCTCGTGAAGGAGCAAGGCCGGCTCGTACTGACACTCTCCGCTCTCAAGTACAGCTTCACCTACCGCACCGCGCCAGCCGACTACGACCATCTGCACTGTCGGCTGACCGAGGTCAACACCCGCCTCGCGCAGCTCAACGCCTGATGAGCGCCATATCCGTCCACGCTGCCCCCACCCCGCGGGGCAGCTTCTTTTTTTCAAATAAAAACTCCGCCCGCCTGCCGGTAAGCAAGCAAAAGCGGAGTCGTTGATGATTATTCGCTGTATCGCCACAGCTGTCCGTAGTCTTGATCCAAAGTTACTCATCTCATCCGAAGAGATGCGCTTGCAGGAACCGCGAGAGCACGCCGAGCGGATCCTTCCGGAACTGGCTCGTGAACAGTGCGCCAAGCAGCCCCCTCCGGTAGAATGGGTCGCAGCACCACCGCACGTTCTCGTCCCCGAAGGGACTGGTGAGCGGATACGTCTTGGGAATGTAGCCGTGGGCGTCCACAGGCGGCGGATGTCCCGCGAGTAAATTGACGACCGGCGCCAGCACGCCAAATGCGCCCTCTATCACGCTCTCCATGAGACTCATTGAAGCCCTCCTTGAACGTGAAAGAACCGGTCATTTGTAGCACATCCGAGACCGTTCGTCAATGCGTAACAGACGCCCGCGAATTTTTTCTTGACTCGCCGTTTCCCTTCCTCTAACCTTACTTCGCCGCCGAGGATTTTGGCGGCAGAAAGAAAGGTCATTGTCATGGGTGAGCAGATGAAGGCCGATCGACCAGTCGGCGAGGGAGAGAGGCAGTACCACCTGGAGACGTGTCCTGGAGACTTGGCGCCACACTGTCTCCTCGTCGGTTCGCCGGAACGCGCGGAGATGATCGCCACCACGTTCTTCACGCACGCGCGCAAGGTTGGCGACCACCGCGGACTCCGTTCGTTCACCGGCAAGGTTGGTGACATGCGGATCTCGGTGGTAACGACCGGGATGGGAAGCGCCACCACCGGCATCGTGCTCCCGGAAGCGGTTGCGTCCGGCGCGCGGGTTTTCATCCGCGTCGGATCGTGCGGCACTCTCTGGAAGGAACCGAAGGTCGGCGACTCCGTGATTTGCACCGGCGCGGTACGGCTGGATGGCGCGAGCGAGAACTGGGCGCCAATCGAGTACCCGGCGGTTGCCGACTATCGCATCGTCTCCGCTTGTGTCGAGGCCGCGCTGGAACTCGGCTTCCCGCACCATGTCGGCATCGGCGCGACGACCACCTGCTTCAACGAAGGGCAGGCGCGCCCCGACAAGGACGGCTACATCCCGCCGCGGCTCAAAGCCATGCACGATGAGCTCGTGGCGCGCGGCGTCCTCTTCTACTCCATGGAAGAGGCAACGCTCTTCGTTTGGTGTTCCACGCATGGCGGATACCCTGCTGGCGCGATTGATGCGATCTATGCCCAACGCCAAACCGGTGCCTTTGAGGTGAGGGGCGACGAAGAGGCTGCCCGCATCGCCATCCGAGCGCTGCAGAAGCTTTACGTCACCATGATGTAAAGCACAACGCCCCGTCCGCCTTAGGCGGACCGGGGCGATTTTTTTATTACAACCGATGCGTTTTCTTATATAAATCGCGGAAGATGTTGTTTGGGTCCATCTTTTGTTTCACGCTCCGATAGTTCTCCTTGTTATAAATCTTCCAAAAAGTCTCTTCATCATAATAATTGTGCGAGATGAGCGTCTTCGTGCCTTGCACGCGCAGAAGTTCATCCTCCAACAGTTTGTAATAATTCCTCCCCCGCTGACGCATGCCGTAAATGGCAAGGTCAATGAAAAGCTCGTCGTCCACGCCTTTCAGAAAATCGTCAGCGATCCACGGGTACCGGCGCGCGATCTTGTACGGAACAATCCACACCGGAAAATAATTGAACTCACGCTCGTAGAATGACCAAAAGTCCGTGAAGCGAGAGAACGGAACGAACACGTCCACGATCACGTCCGGCTTTACGTTTTTGAAAAGAAACCCAAGCTGCTTCGCGTGCGTGAGGAGTTTGGTGGAAGAGAGAAATAATTTTCCGAAAAGGCGGCGCAAAATCGGATTCTCTAATCCATAATTGCGCGCAATCCAATGACAATCGCTGTCGTAGCGGAAGAAGTAGTCATACGTTGAAAGGTAATCCTCCACTCTCTCACGCGCCGCTTTGTAGTACGGTATGCCGCGCTCGTAGGAGTGCTGATACGGAGCGCTGTCCACAAAATTCCCGATGCAGAGGACGAACTGGTCGCGGCCATGAATGATACCGTCCATGAAATCCGCGTCTCTACGCTCGTAGTGATGACGAATTGCGGCGACGAACTGTGCATGGCCTCCGTACCGTTCGAATGTGAGATGAACGAACGGTTTTGCTTCCGTAAGCCCGAATGTCAATTTGCTGATGATGCCAAGCGTCCCAAAAGAGCCGTGCATCATTTCAAAAA
>JBBTXB010000107.1:0-1438 GCA_038062475.1 Patescibacteria group bacterium | reverse complement strand
TAATGACCTCTCCGGTTCCGGTAATCACTTCGTACTCCGTACACGAATCGTGAAACCCGCCGTATTTGTATGACATTGACTCCACCGAGCAGCCGGAGACAGCACCGCCGATCGTAATCGTTTTCAATTCCGGGACGCAGAATGGCACAAGGCCGTGCGGGAGCGTTGCTTGGACGAGCTCCGAGAAGGTAACCCCGGGTTCGGCTACGCAGATTTTGTTCCGCGCATCTATTCTCAAAATTTCGTTGAGTGCGGAGACGTCAATGCGCCCGCCCGTGCGCCCGCCTCCGGGCTTCGGGACGGTGTGCGAGGGAACGCGCTTCCGGAGCGAATATTCCCCCGCCCCTTTTGCATTTTTGACTTGCGCCACGATGGCATTCGTTTTTTCTTGATGAAAATTCATTGCGATCTGGAAAAATAATGCTCGCACGCGGGTGCGAGCACGACGTCCTGCTAGTCCTGCGGGCTGGGGTGCCCTTCAGGCTCCGTGTACAACGCGGGGTGGCGAGTCACAATTTTATCAAGCGTCACCCGCTCGGCTTCGACAAGAATCTGTCCGGGGAGACGGCGAATGATTCGGATGCGATCGCCGTATGGAGCGAGGAGCTCATCCCAATCACTCTCGGCGGGCGGCACCTCGTCCTCTTGGAGATATCTCAATAACCAATGTCGCGCCATCACTCCTCCTGGAGAAGAGGATAAATAAAATGCCGGCAAAGGTCAATGTTTGACAAATCGCCCCGCGAGCATTACGATACGCGTGCTCTTTGACTTCGGGAGGACAAGATGCTCGACGTGAAAATCATCGTGTTTATGACTGATGCGACCGACTGCGGCGCGGTAACGCACGCGGAGAAATTGGTTCGAGACTTCCTCAAGGCCAACCCAAACATCCAGCTCCACGACTTCGGCGTATCTCCCACCGTTGTCGTGCACCCGAGGAGCACACTTGCCCGCATCGCCAACACACTTGTAATCTTCTACTAACACGCCACGAAGGGCTAAAGGAGGCAAGGATGACCACTGCAGTACCGGAAGACCTGCAGAAGATCGAAGCCGAACTCAAGAGGCGGCTCCCCTGGGTCCGTTGTGAGTGGGACCTGCCGGAGAATCCCAACGGCGACTATTCCCTTGATGTGAGGATTGGCGGCAAACACGTCGTTGTAGAGATTGCGCCAGAACGCATATACGGGGTTAGTCTCCTCATCGACGATACCCTTCCGTCTGGGAAACCCGACAAGGTATTTCAACCGCAGGAACGCGAGGATATGCTCACGCACGTCGTCGGCCTCTTCCTAAACAACTGATTTATCCTCACACCAAATTTTGGTGCGGGGGTTCACATAGCGGCCAACCTATCGGTTGGCTTTTGTTTTTCAAACGCCCGCGGAAAAGAACGGCGGGTATTGACTCGTATGCCTGATGAATTGTATAGTAG
>JBBTXB010000106.1:0-1178 GCA_038062475.1 Patescibacteria group bacterium | reverse complement strand
CTAGGTACTGTTAACAATTTCTCAGCGACAGCATAACAAGTCCAAAAGCAACGAATGAACGGAAAACAATGTCCAGCTTGTCATAACGGGTTGCAATGCGGCGAAAGTTCTTTAGATGATGGAAGAGCCGCTCGATCTCGTTGCGTTTCTTGTAGGTATCCTTGTCATATTTCCACGGTCTTCTCATATTCGACTTCGGGGGAACAACGGGGACGGCATGCAATCTTCGGATAACGGCTCTGGTCTTCTTGTCCGCATATCCTTTGTCCATGGCAACGCGCGTTCGGCGTCTTAGGGTGAGTGTACGAAGCAACTTCCTGCCTTCTGGAGCATCGTGGGCATTGCCAGGACTGAGGGAGAACGCGACACCCGCGTGAGTTCCTGCGGCAATGAGATGTATCTTGGTCGTCAGTCCTCCCCGCGAGCGTCCGAGCGCCTGAAGCCCCTTTTTTTGCGAGCTCCGCTTGCTGCTTGGTGCGCACGCACTGTTGTTGAGTCAAGAAAGACGACGCGAAGATCGAGCACCTTCTTTTTTTGAAGCTCAAGGAATATACGATCAAGCACGCCAGACTCCGACCATCGCTTGAAGCGTGTATAGATTGTGTGCCAATGGCCATATTCCTTGGGTAATTGCCTCCATGAGCACCCTGATGTCATGATATAGAGTATGGCATCAAGCACCTTTTTGTTGGGATACTTGGGCGGTCTGCGTTTGGGCGGAAGGAGTGGGGCGATAATGATGTATTGTTTGTTGGTAAGCATGATATATAGCATACCAAAGGCAGGGAAATTGTTAACAGTACCTAGATTGCTTCGCTTCGCTCGCAATGACAGAGGGGGGATATTGCTTTAATTCTTTTTTGATACACCTCACTTACGCGCTACGCTGATACACCACACACCGAGCTTATGCCGGTGGTTTTTCAGTTAATAAAAAGCACCCCGTTGCGGGGTGCTTTTTGAGATACTAGGTGTTTGAGGGGCTGGGAGAAGGTGAGGCGGAGGTTGAGGCGGAAGGTGAGGGACTGCGGCTTGGCTTGGCAAATGTTCTCAAGACTTTTGCGATCTCATGGGCGTCTTTGCGGGCTGCTTCGAGATCTTTCATCGCGGTTTTGATTTTTTCGTGTGCGGCTCTGAGCGCTGCTTTATTGGCGTCGAATACCGCTTGGTCGCCGTTG
>JBBTXB010000105.1:3894-17666 GCA_038062475.1 Patescibacteria group bacterium | reverse complement strand
AAACAAAAGTCCCCCCGAATGTACATCGGGGGCTTTTGTTTAGAACCAATCTCAACAATATCTTCCGGCTGGGGGTAAATCGGGCTTGCGATTGGCGCGTATTCTGGAGTATGATTTTTAGTGCTTATGATAGAAGATAAAGTTATCCATAAACTCTTGGAACACGACGATCAGTTCCGGTCCATTCGAGAGAACATGGCCACGCGGGATGATATGCGGAAGGTCATGGACGTACTCGAAGGCATTGCTACTATTTGCAAAAACATTCAGGAAGATCATGTATTTTCTATCGAGTGGCTCAAGAGGATCCAAGCTCAGGTAGAGAAGCAGGACGAGGAGATTCGGCAAATCAAAATGCGACTTCAGATGGCGTAGAGAAGAGAGTTCCGACCCCCCCCATGGGAATCGCTGAACATTGTCCGCCCGAGGCGCATCCGTCTTTGGCGGAGAATTTGAGCATTGAACATTCTTAAACGAATCTATGAAACGCATCTTTTTTCTCTCCGCCTCGCTCCTTCTATTCCTCTTCGCCCCTCAAACGGGTAGCGCGCTTTCTTATAATCTCCGCGTGAAGATCGTTGATGAGCTTGGCACCCCGCTCGTGGAAAGTTCCATGCCCGCCGTTACTGTTTCTGATTGCAGCACCCCGGCGATTCTCGGAACGCGCTTCGTCGGAAACGGCGTTTATGAGCTTGCGATTACGACCGGAGCAGCGGACACGAATTGCAATCTACAGGTAATTTCCTCTAAGTATCTTTATTCTGCACTGCTTGCGTCCGGGGCGCTGGAGGCGGGGGTCGTGAATGACAAGACGGCCACCCCACTCACGCTTACTTACCGCACCAAGGTTGTTCTGGAAGACGAGTTCGGAAGCGCGGTAACGGACGCAGTGGCGCACTACGGCGGATTTTCGCCGGCTGTCGTTTCCGGCAGCAGTTACTATTTCACGGTTTCTGGAACCGCAGCGCTCGTCGCGGAACGGGGAGGGTACATCCGGGAAGACGGAAGCGGCTTTAACACCGCACTTGCCGCGATCCCCGGAGGGTCGTCAGCGGCCCAGACGGTGGTGCGTTTTACCGGAACCACTCCCTGTAGCGAGTCTCCCACAACCGGTGGTAGCGCGCTCGTATGCGCCGCTCTGCGGAGAACGCTCCTCATAACCGTAAAGGATTCGGCTGGCGCCACGCGCGGGGGTGCGACTGTGCGCGTGTTTAAGAATCATGCCCGCGAAGCATTCGCCGACAATTTGCTTCTTTCCGGGCGGGGAGATGCAACGGCCGAGACGGACGCTGCGGGCGCCGCGAAGTTTGCGCTCACCTCCGGCACTTACTACTACCGCGTTGAACTTCTCGGCTTTAACGACGCCAATGGTTCCCTCGCGATTCCTTTACCCCTCGGGGCACAAGCAAGCGGTGGAACCACAGGCGGGAGGAAAGAAATAACGGTCACGCTTGCTACGTCCGGGGCAGGCGTTGTTTCGCCCGCGCGTTCCACAGTGCTGCGGTCGCAAACTTCCGCAGTTGCGGATGGCGTTGCGACGGTCGCCCTCACGATTTCGGCGATTGATGGAACGAACACGGCCATGGGTCGAGACCGGACAGTCACCGTAACTTCCAGCCGCCCGGATGCGGACACAATTACGCCCGCAACCGCAACAACGGACATTAACGGCCGTACTGTCGTCACCCTGCGGTCAGTCAAGGCAGGAGAATCGGTGTATACGGTCACGATTCAAGGGACCACGCTTTCCACGTTTTCGAAAGTAACCTACACCTACTCATCGGAGGCGCTTGCTTCAACCGTTCCGTCATCCTCGGCGGGGAGCGTTGCAACGACCCCAACGCCGGTTTCAGCAGATGGTACAACGAAGATTACCGTGACTGTTACGGTCCGAAACGGGGCGGATGTTGCGCTCACTGGAAAGACCGTCGCCCTGACTTCCTCGCGGGGCGGAGCCGATGTCATAATTCCCGCGCAAGTACCCCTTGGGGCACAAGTACCCCTCGGGGCACAAGCTGTTACAAATGAAAATGGCGTTGCCACGTTCACGGTTTCTTCAATGCAGGCGGGAACCGCGCTCCTTACGGCCACGTCTGACGGCATCGCGCTTCGCGACCCCGTGGCAGTAACGTTTTCGTTGCTTCCGTCACTTGATGCGGGAACGCTCATCAAACTTCCTGACGATGGCGATCCTTCTACGACCGCCGATTCGGCTGTGTATTACCATGGCCGAGATGGGAAGCGCTATGTATTCCCTAACGACAAGGCCTATTTCACCTGGTACGCCGACTTCTCCTCCGTACAAACGGTTTCTGCCGTAACCCTCGCCGCGATTCCCATTGGTGGCAATGTCACCTACCGCCCCGGCGTCAAAATGGTGAAAATAACCACTGACCCAAAGGTGTATGCGGTGGCGAAGAACGGAACTCTCCGCCACCTCGGGAGTGAAGCGCTCGCTCACGCACTCTACGGCACGAATTGGAATCAAAAGATTGACGATGTTCCCGACGCGTTTTTTACGAATTATACGGTCGGGACCCCGATAACCGACACTTCCGGGTTCAGTCCTACTGTGGAGACAGCCGCCTCGCCGGACATTGGCACGGATAAGAGCCTCTAGCCAATGGCCTATAGCTTATGGAGACCTTTGCAAAACTTCCAAATTTTGATTCGACGCGGCTCACCACAGGCATTCCCTGAGCTTGTCGAAGGGCTAAAATTTGGCTAATCATCGTTAGGTCTTCGACAAGCTCAGGCCATAACGATGATTTTTTTAGAGGTCTCTATGGCAAATCGCGTTACGAGTCGCGTTCTTGACGCGGCTCGTTTTTAGACGCACAATCTCAATCTATGCAAGCGCGTTTTATAAAACATTGGCCGTCCATCGTGCGGTTTATTTTAATCGCGCTCTTTGCACTCCCGCTCGTGAAGACGGATTTCACGCTCTTTCCGGCCCTTTACGGCCGGACGGTGTTTTTCATGCTGGGCGTCGGACTTGTCTTTTTTGGGACACTTCTCTTTCTCGCATTGGGCGGTGAGTTGCGCCTGCCGCGCTCGCCGCTTTTTATTGCCGTGGGCGCTTACGTCATCGTTCGGCTCGTCTCCGGTTTTTTTGGAGAGAATGCGGGAAAGAGTTTTTGGGGCGACCAGATGCGTATGACGGGTACGATCCTTTGGTTACACACGGGTATCTTCGCGGCTCTTGTTTCCACATTCTTTTCTCGCGAGAATGTTCGCCGACTCGTCGCGTGGGTTGCAGTTTTTGGTGCTGGCACGGCGGTGCTTGCCTGGCTCATGCGTGCAACCAGTTTTTGGGCCGAGTCCGGAATTGAGGGGCGGCTGTTTGGAACATTCGGGAACCCAATTTTTTTCGCCAATTTTCTTGTTATTCAAGTCTTTCTGACCCTGTTTTTACTTTTGGATGCGCGTGGGTGGCGCAAACTGCTCTGGGGCGTAGTTGCTGTCCTCGATGTGGTAACCGTATTTTTTACGGAGTCGCGCGGCGCCTTTCTCGCCATGCTCGTCGGATTGGCACTCCTGCTCGTGGGTACGGTACTCTTTGGGCACAATCGGAGAGCTCGGCTTACTGCCATGAGAGGAGCTGCTGTCGTCGTTGTGGTGTTGGCAGCGCTCTTTCTGCTACGCGAAAATCCGCTCCTCGCGCGCGTGCCGGCAGTTTCACGCTTGGTGGGGCAAGTATTTTCAGAACTCGGGAATGCAACAGGGACTACCCGAATTTTGTTTTGGGAAATCGCTTGGAAAGGATTTTTGGCACGGCCATTTCTCGGCTGGGGACCGGAAAATTTTGATATAGCGTTTGACCGATTTTATAATCCCCAGCTCATACGTTTTTCGTTTTACGAGACTTGGGCCGATCGGCCGCACAACACGATTCTTGAAGCGCTGGCAACAACCGGCGTCTTCGGCGTTGTTGCCTATCTCGGCATGTTTGCAACTGCGGCATTCCTCCTCGCACGCACAGTGCGGCAGAAGCGCATATCCGTACCGTGTGCCCTTACGCTCCTTGGCGCTCTTGCCGCGCATTTGCTCGCGGGCATGTTTTCATTTGAGACTCCCGGCGCTCTCGCGCTCCTATTTCTCGTCTTTGGCTTAATTACGGTGCTTGCCGACCTTCCAGAGGAAAAATACAGGCCGCCGCGCTTTGTTTTAGATCCCACACTTCGCGCCGTCTCCGTAGTTACTCTTACTCTATTCCTTACTCTCACCGTCGCATTTGTCGGCGTCCGACCACTGCGCGCAAGTCACTTCGTTGCTGTATCTGGAAACGCTCTTTCGTCTGGTGCATTGCAGCGATATGAAAGCATGCTCGGTAAGGCATTGCAGCGTTCCACTCCATACCGCGACGAAAACCTGATAATTCTTGCCGATGATCTTCAGAAGGCGGATGCGGGCGGCATTGTAAGCCGCGAGGCGCTCAT
This sequence comes from Patescibacteria group bacterium, assembly GCA_038062475.1. Classification (GTDB taxonomy): domain Bacteria; phylum Patescibacteriota; class Patescibacteriia; order JBBTXB01; family JBBTXB01; genus JBBTXB01. Next base: position 13,227 of record JBBTXB010000105.1, on the reverse strand, counting down.
GCGGGTTATTCCACAGCTTGTTGCGGCGATGGAGCGCGCGGTGGCAGAGCATTCGAATCGGTTCGCGCTTATGTATCGCCTGGGGCAAATGCAAGGCCTTGGGGCGGAATATGTTGATCGCCGGTACGTTGCGGATGCAGAGCGTTCGTTCGCCGCCAGCCGCGCCCTTTCTCCAGGGCGCCAGGTGGTAACCATTGCGGAAGCAGGTTTTCTTTTGGCGATTGGGGAGACGGAGCGCGCGGAGAAAATCCTCCGGGAATCCATTTCTGCGGATCCGGAGTTTCCGCGCACTCACTGGCTTTTGGGACTTGTACTCATCAATAAAGGAGAGACAAAAGCGGGACGGGAGGAGCTTTACACTGCCCTTAAGAAGGGAGACGCGCTCCGGACTGTGCAGGAGCTTATCCTTGCAATTGACGTTTATACTGAGGCGCAAGAGTTTGAACCGATCGTGCAAATGTATCAATATTTGATTGCCACGCAGCCGAGAAATCCCGACTGGCATGCGCGTCTGGCCGCCACCTACGCCTCTTTGGGAAAGAAAAAAGAAGCGCATAATGAAGTGATAAAGGCGGTTGAGCTGGATCCGTCGTACCGCGAGGAAGCAGAACGGTTCTTGAAAATTATTGATGTACTACCCGATTAAAATGGAAAAGCACGAAGCACGAAATCCGAAATTCGAAACAAATCCGAATGACCGAAATTCGAAAACTCAAATCGTACGATCTGGAAGAAAGAACATTTGCTTTTGCAAAGAATGTGCGACTTTTTATACGTAAAGTTCCGAAAATAGCGCAAAACATCGAGGATGGTAAGCAGCCTGTGCGTTCGTCCGGTTCTGTGGGCGCTAACTACATAGAGGCGAATGAATCGTTGGGCAAGAAAGATTTTCTTATGCGCATTAAAATTAGCCGAAAAGAAGCAAAGGAAAGTCGATATTGGCTGAGTTTACTCGATGTCAACGACGATGTTCAGTTGGAAAAAGAACGCGATGCATTGATCAAAGAAAGCACCGAGCTGATGAACATTTTTGGATCAATCGTCCGCAAGTATGAATAGTCTTTTGAATATTCGGATTTCGAGTTTGTTTCGGATTTCGATACTCGGATTTCGGATTTATTCTTGATTCCAATCCTGGTCTGTATGAAAAATTTGACTCTGTCGGTAGAGCGCGTTTTGATACAAACTATCCGTTGGGGACTTCTTGTTCTCATCGCGGTTTTGCCGTTTGTGGTAACGCCATTCACGGTCTATCCTTTTATTTTTGGCAAACTGATTTTTTTACAGATAGTGGTGGAATTTCTACTGGCGCTTTATATCCCGCTTGCGATTCTCGCTCCACGCTACAGGCCGCGTTGGGACCGCCTAACCGCTATTCTCCTCGGATTTACCGTCATATTGATTACAGCGGCTATTTTCGGAGTTGATTTTTTTCGGAGTTTCTGGGGTACGGAAGAGCGCGCGACCGGTCTCCTCGCGTGGCTCCATTGGGTTGCATTCTTCGTTCTCGTCCGAGCTGTATTCAGAGGAGAAAAGGATACTCGGCTCCTTTTGCGGACGGTCATATTTTCGGGGATCGGCCTGTCGCTCGTGGCGCTCCTCCGTCTTGCGGGTGTGAAATTGTTCGGTGTTGAGTTGGGATTCCGACTTTCCGGCACGATCGCCAATCCGGCCTTCTTTGCCGCCATGCTGATTTTTGAAATGCTTTTCGCGCTTCTTTTGAGCGTGCGCGAGGAGCGTCTATGGTTGCGCGTTTTCTTCGGCGCGGTCGCCCTGGGCCAACTGCTCATGCTTTTCATGACGCTCACTCGCGGCGCCATTCTTGGTTTCCTTGGAGGATTGTTCGTGTTCTTTGTCGTTTTAGCTTGGCGGAGCGGGACCCGCGCGCGGCTCGGGGCAATGGCGGTAATCGTGATTTTAATTGCGGCGGGCGTGTTTGTACGCACACAGCGCGATTCGCTCTGGATAAGGCATGTGCCTCCCTTGCGGAAAATGGCACAGCTCTCGCTTGCCGACACAACTGCCCGTACGCGCCTACTCGGCTGGGAGATCGCCTATCGCGCCTTCCTTGCGCGGCCGCTCTTGGGCTGGGGACCGGAGAATTTCAGCATTGCTTTCAACCAATTTTACAACCCAGAACTTCTTGCCTATTCCCAGAGCGAAACGTGGTTTGATCGTCCTCACAATATTTTGTTGGAGATGGCGGTGAATGCCGGCATCTCGGGACTTCTTTTCTACGTCGCTCTCTTTGCTGTCGCGGGAGCGCACGCATATAAGCGTTTGCCGCCGCTCGAATCCGCGTTCATAATCGGCGGGCTCGGCGCGTATCTCGGACAGAATCTTTTCATTTTTGATACGCCGAGTTCACTGCTTCTTTTTTTCCTCCTACTGGCACTGGTGGAGTTGGGAAGTCAGAGAGTGGGCGAGTCAGAGAGTGGGCAAGTCAGAGAGTCAGAGAGTCGGGAAATTAGAGAGTCAGGAAGTCATACCGCGAATGAGTCAGTGAGTCAAAAAGTTAGAAAGTCAGGTTTTGTGGCGTTGGTCATTACCATCCCGCTCGCATTTTTTGCTGTCTGGAAGGTAAACGTGCAGCCGCTACAGGCGAGCTCCGCGTTTCTTCAAGCCATGGTAACCGCTGCTGATTATAGTCCTAATCGCGCGCTTCCAGAGTTCGCGATTGCGCTCGCTCTCCCTACGCCATATACGTGGCAGCCGCGGACAGAGTTGGTCAAGGTGACGACACGGATGCTCCTTAACGGTTCTGTGAAACCGGAAGACGTACCGTCGTTGGTTAACTGGGCTGCGAATGAGTTGAATAATGAGCTACGGATACATCCGCGGGAGGCCTATACCTACTTTCTTCTCGGCCGACTTTATACCGAGGCGGCACTCATTGATCCGTCCTATTTCCAGCTCGCGCAGGTAGCTTTGGATAAATCGCTGGAGCTTTCACCGAACCGCCAGCAAACGCTCTTTGGAGTCGCCAAGCTGGCCATCAATCAGGGAGATTTTGAGAAGGCAAAGGAAATCTACGCCCAAACGGTTGCGCTGGAGCCGCGCGTGGGCGAGGCGCACTGGTATTACGCGGCACTTCTCAACAATACGGGGGAGTTCGCGAAGGCGCAGGAAGAGTTTTCCAAAGCGAGTACGTTCGGCTATCAGCCGCGGAGTCTTGAAGAGGCGCTGATTATGACAAAATTTGCAGTTCAGAGCGGTGATGCCAGACAGATGGTTTCATTTTTTGAGGCGGCGGTGAGTTATGCGCCGGAGCGTGCTGATTTACAGGCACAATTGGCACTAGCGTATCGTGAGTGGTTAAAGATTCTTACGGACCCATTGAGCAGGGCGAGTACTATTCGGGACGCTCAAGGCGCCGCGCGACGAGCCGCAGAGTTGGACCCGTCTTATGGAGCCGAGGCAAAAATATTTTTGAGCACACTGCCGGAAGAGTAGTAAGAGTCAAGAGATAGAATAAAATTTATCGCCTGACGAAGTTCGCCTCGGGCGAATTTCCGAGCGAGGAAAGGCGGCATCGAAACGAAGTGAAGATATTCCCTGAGCTTGTCGAAGGGGTGTAATGGCAGGCCTTCGACTTCACCCCGATAGCTATCGGGATTACGCTCAGGCAATAACTATGTCCAATCTCACAAAAATTATTCGAGGGATGTTAATAGTCGGACTTTTCATTGTCCTGCTCACCCCTCTCGTTGCCATCAAGTCCGTCTTGTATCCCTTCGTCTTCGGGAAAGCGCTTTTTTTGCAGATCATCCTTGAGATTCTTTTTCCGTTTTGGGTTGCGCTGCTCATCATAGATCCCGCCGCCCGACCAAAACGATCGCCGATTTTGTGGGGCGCGCTCCTGTTCGGAGCGATGCTTCTTGCAGCAACGGTCTTCGGCATAGACCCGCACAAAAGTTTTTGGGGAACAGATGAGCGCGCGAGCGGCGTTTTCACGCAACTGCACTATCTGGTTTTTTTTCTGATGCTTCCGTCCGTATTTCGGACGCGGAAGGATTGGAGGCGTGTACTGTGGCTAATCCTTGGCGTTGGTTTTGTTCTATCAGTGCAGGGGATCATTGAGAATTTCGCTTCCGGCCTTCGGGGCGGAACGCGCGTTATGGCCGTCTTTGGGAACCCCATTCTTTTCGGAGGGTATCTTTTATTTCCGGCGTTTCTTTCAATCTATGTTTTTTTGGAAACACGCGGACCCCACCGCTTCGCTGCGTTAGGTATTTTTGCGGCTTCCGTTACCGCCCTGCTTTTTACCCAAACGCGCGGAGCGGTATTGGGGGCAATAGTAGGATGTGCGGCGGCAGTGTGTCTGCGGCTCGTCGCAACGCGACCCGTCCAAGCCAATAACCGTCTCCGTGTGTTCGTTGCGTTCGGAGCGGTCGCTATACTCACGATGCTGATCGTTGCATTTCGGGATACACCGATCGTGAAGTCTATCCCCGGCGCCAATCGGTTGACTTCCATCTCCATTCGGGACACTACCGCGACAGCACGCTTCCTCTTGTGGCGCGTAGCTATTCGCGGGTTTGCCGCCCGACCGTTCCTGGGCTGGGGTCCGGAGAACTTTGATTATGTGTTTGACCGATATTATGACCCCTATTTTCTCCGTTTTTCAATTGGAGAGACGTGGTCGGACAGAGCGCACAATGCGTTTCTTGATCTCCTGACCATGACCGGGGTCGTGGGCTTCGCGGCATATATGTTTTTGATCGGAGCGGTTGTGCGGAAGCTTTGGCGGGAGGCGCGCAAGGACACTTCGCCGGAAGTGACCATGCTCGCGGGACTGCTTGTCGCCTATCTCGTCTCCAATTTTTTCGCTTTTGACAGTCCTTCCTCCGCGCTTCTCTTTTTCTTTCTCCTCGCCCTAGTCGCCGCAAGAGGAGAGACTGGGCAGCCATCGTTGCAGCATGAGCTCTGGTCGTCCGTCAAAGCGATGATGATAGCCGTTGCGGCAGTGCTCTCCATTGCGGGACTTATCGTGCACATGCGCATGCTGCGCGCCTCCCAGGCGGGACTCATTGCCGCAACTATGGCGCCAGAGATGGTGAATGAACGGTGGCTTGCGATTAGCCGCGCGTTGCAGATGCCGAGCCCGTATCTTCCGAGCATTCGTCAGCGTTTCGCCAATGCGATTTTTCTTGATGTAGGAAATAAAGGGCCACTGCGAGGAGTGGATGCTGAAAAGTTTCTCGCACTTGCAATTGAGGAGATGAAGAAAAATATCGTAGGTCATCCCCACGATTTTGCATACTGGTTTACGCTCGGGAACCTTTATACGCAGGCGGGGATAGTCGTTGACCCACGATTTTTTCAGGATGCGGAGACGGCGTATATGCGTGGCAAAGAAGAAAGTCCTAAGCGGCAAGCACTGTACTTCCAGCTCGCGAGCGTGAAACTGTTGCAGCACGATTTTCCGGCGGCGGTGGAGATTTTGAAACCGGTTACAGAATTTGATCCGCGTGTCGGCGAGACCCATTGGCTATTGGGGGTTGCGTACGGGTATAATGGAGAACGCAAGGAAGCGCTTTCCGCATGGCGCGTGGCGCTTATGGGAGAGGAGGATGCGCAGTCGATGCTGTATGATATTATTGATACTGGCGTTAATATCGGCGGTCTACAATACGCGCCGAGTGTTTTGAAAGAAGTTCAGTTTGCCGTACATATAGCTTTTCAGGAAAAAGATTTTGAACTGCTACGCGTTTTAACTCTCCTCATGATCCAACTTGATGCTCCGAGCGCCGATAATTTCGGAAAACTGGCCGCCGTTGAGCTTGAGTTAGGAAATTTCACTGCGGCGCGAGCAGCGGCGCGTTATGTCATTAATATAGATCCGGCATCAGGAGCCGAGGCAGAGGCGTTCCTCAATGAAATAGATAGGCGGGAACAAAATTTAAAATTCTAAATTCCAACTTCAAGATTCTTCGTACCATGTCTTTTGAACGCAAACTTGTTCGCTTGCTTCAGTGGGGTGTCTATGCCGCGCTTGCGACGCCCCTCGTCTATACCGGTTTTACCATTTACCCGTTCATCTTCGGAAAGACGGTCTTTTTTCGTCTGGTCATTGAGGCGCTTATTATCCCGTATGGCATTTTGCTCCTGCGCGCTCCGCAGTACCGTCCGAAGCGATCCCCGTTGCAAGTAGCCGTCCTCGCATACCTCGGCATCATGTTTATCGCCGCGCTTCTGGGGGTGGATTTTTGGCGGAGTTTCTGGTCCAACCACGAGCGGATGATGGGCATCTTTACCCTGGGGCACGTCGTTGTGCTTTTTTTTGTTTCCCAGAGCGTATTTCGTTCGCGCGTTGATGGGCAGCGGCTTCTTGGAGTTTCCATCGGCATCGCGGCGGTTGTTTCCGGCATAGGGATTATGCAATATTTCCGGCCGATTCTTTTTGCGAATCCCGGCGGGAGAATCTGGAGCACGCTCGGGAATTACATCTACCTTGCGAGTTACGCGTTGTTTCATTTTTTCTTCGCGGCCATCCTCTTCGTGCAGGAACGCTCGTGGAAGCGGCGAGCGCTCTGGGGAGCGGCTGCGGCGCTGTTTCTCCTCACTTTCGTGATGACCCAGACGAGAGGTGCGTTCGTGGCGCTCTTTGCAGGTCTTATCTTCCTTGCCTTTGCCGCGGCATTCACCGCTCGCACAACGCGCATTCGTCTCGCGGCCGCGGCGTGTCTTCTTGCGGTTCTTGCTACGGGTGCCAGCTTGTGGCTCGCTCGCGATACCCCTTTCGTGCGCGGGAACAGCCAGCTCTCTCGTCTTGCCAGCATCTCCGTTGCCAGCGGTTCGGCGCGTCTTTTGAACTGGCGTATTGCGGCGACCGCACTCCTCGCGCGTCCGCTCCTCGGTTGGGGGCCGGAGAATTACTATTTCGCATTCAATCGTTTTTATGATCCGCAGATGTATGCGTATTCATCCTACGAGTCATGGCAGGATCATGCGCACCACATTATCCTTGACGTTGGAAACGAGAGTGGCTTGATCGGACTCCTTGCCTATTTTGGGATGTTTGCCGCGGCGGGGGCTATGCTCTGGGGCGCCATGCGCCGGGGACATATTGATCGCGGCGCCTCGCTTCTTATCGCAACACTTCTCGTCGTATATTTTCTTCAGAATTTGTTCGTCTTTGATGTGCTCGCCACGTGGATCCTTTTTTATATTGTTCTCGCCTTCATTGTTTCGGAGACGCGGCAGGAGTTGCCGAAAGTTGCCTCGGTTAGTGCTCCACTGACACTTCCGCAATCGGTTGTTATAATGGGCGGCATCGTAGCAGTGGCAATAACCGCATACGTTGCAAATATTTCTCCGCTTATTGTGACGGCAACTACTGTGGTGGCGGGAAGAAATTATAACCAGGATTTTTCCGGTTCCATGGTGAAGATGGAGCAAGCGCTGGAACGATCGAGTCCATATAAAGCGGAAAGTCGGGAAGAGTACGGGAAGCTCGTGATGCTCGCGCTTCAGACTCCCGGATTTCCGCGGGAAGCGGCGGTGAAGTATCTTCAGCGCGCGCTCTCGGAATTTCAAAAAACAGTCCGCGAGCATCCGCGGGATGCCTACGCGCGGCTCACGCTCGCGCAGTGGCATTTTGTTGCCGGAAATTTCTTGGATGCCGAGACCGAACTTTTGCAAGCGCTGTCGCTTTCACCTGCCCGTCAGCAGATTTATTATGCTTTAATCCGTTTCTATCTTATTCAAAATAATTTCCCGCGCGCTGTGGAGTTTGCAAAACGAATGGTTGATCTCGCGCCGAACATCCAGGTTTCCCACTGGTATTACGGGGAAGCGCTGGCGCGCGCTGGAGAGAAAGAAGGTGGGTACCAGGAGATGCTGGGGGCGTTGCGCGGTAACTTCGGTCCCCAAGGGCTCGTTTGGGCCATTCCCGAGATGGAGTATTTCGTTTCACTTGCGCGGGAGACGGGCGCGACGCTGGAGGCCGATTGGTACGAAGCGATTCTCCTTCTCCGGAAGGGCGATCGCGCAGGCGCTCTTGCAGGAATGGAGCGGGTGTTTGAAGCGGGCTATCGCTTAGAAGAAGCTGATGTGGGACTTTTGCGAGACCATCTCGGGCGTGAGCCGGAAACTCCGGATGTGCGGCTTTTTCTCATTAAGGCGTATGTGCGCAACGGAAATATCGCTCATGCGCAAATAGAAGCCGCATTTTTACGCAAACATTCTCCCAATTACGCGGTAAAGATTGACGCTTTATTTGCCGGGATTCAATAGCTGCGCATAGAGCGCGTGCGTTGCAGAGAGCATTCGTTCAATGCGGTAGGAGTTTTCAAACGTGCGCCGCGCCGCATCGCCGATACGCATGCGCAAGGAATCGTTTTCAGAGAGTGCGTGGAGAGTCTGCCCCAGCGCGGCAGCATCTTCCGGCGGAACGAGCAGACCGTTTTCTTGCTGCTCAATGATTTCAGGTACGCTACCGACCGCGGTCGCGATGATAGGAAGTCCGGCAGCCATTGCTTCAAGGAGTGCGTACGGAAGTCCTTCCTTGCGGGAGGGGAGGACGAAAATGTCAAAGGCGTGAAGCAGCTTTGCGGCATCTGGAATCGCGCCAGTAAGCAGTACGCGATCTTTTTGCCCCAGCTCCTTCACGAGTTGATCGAGTTTGTTCCGTTCCGGTCCGTCCCCGATTATGATGAGGCGTGCAGGCGGCTCCTTTAGTTCTACAAACGCGCGGATGAGTATGTCGATGCCTTTTGTCGGATATAGGTTGGCGATCGTACCGATCCATGTTCCATGATCCATGATCCATGATCCATTCGCCAAGCGATTCCGCGCTTCGGCTTTTGACAAGAAATAATCCTCTGGGATTTCTATGCCGTGCTGAATGACATGAAGAGTTTCTGCAGTGCCGAGTTTAAAATGGAGCGCGACGTCGCGTTCAATATTTGAAAGGACGATTGTTGCATCGCGGAAGCGGGCGGCGATTTTTTCCATTGCAAGGTATAGATTTCGGCGTATTGCGGAGAGTGGTTCAAGAAATACCCAGCCGTGAGCCGTGTAGACGACTGCCGCACCTCTTCCCGCGATGCGCGCCGCGAGCGCGCCGAGGATGCCCGCCTTGGTGCTGTTCGCGTGGATTATGTCGAACGTTTCTGTGCGGAAGAAGTGGACGAGTTCTACGAGTGCCGCCGCATCGCGGATTGGATGAATCGCGCGAGAGAGATGGCGAACGCTGTGGACACGCACTCCGATGCGTTCCGTGCGGTACAGTAATTCGCGGCTGTTCGCTGTTTCGCCCGCGGCTACGGTAATATCAAAATCATCCTTCAGAGTTCGAGCGAGATCGAGGATGTACCGCTGCGCACCTCC
>JBBTXB010000105.1:0-3794 GCA_038062475.1 Patescibacteria group bacterium | reverse complement strand
ATGTTTCAGGCTTTAGGTTTCATCTCTTAACAATGCCGTGAGATATGCGAAAATACAAGGTTTGAAAAGATTGACGTCAGTCAGTTTTTCGTATAGTAATTTAGAAGCTGCCCGGCGGCATTGCTTCTATGCCCGCGGCAGCTCGGTAGCTGTTTCGTGCTTCAAGTTTTAAGTTTCAAGCTTCATGACGAACTTTTTTGAAGGAAAAACTGTACTCGTAACTGGCGGCGCTGGCTTTATTGGTTCACACCTGTGCGATCGGCTTCTCCGAGAGGGCGCGCGCGTCATCTGTTTTGATAATCTTTCGACTGGGCGGATGGAAAACCTCTCCGAGGCGCAGCGAAACGGGAATTTTGTATTCGTGAAGGGCGACGTGAACGAGCGCGCCGATTTGGAAGCGGTGTTCCGATAGCACCCAATTGATTTTGTTTTTCATGGCGCAGCGGTCGTCGGCGTGCAGCGAGTGATTGAAGATCCCATTGTGGTGTTGCGCGACCTTGACGGGCTCCGCGCGATTTTTGAACTCTCCCGCGCTCATGGGGTGAAGAAGCTAGTTTTCGCCTCGTCGTCCGAGGCATATGGCGAACCGGTTACGCTTCCCGAGCGCGAGGAAGGGCCGCTTAATGTAAACGCCCACGACCCCTACGCGCTCGTAAAATTAATTGGCGAAAATCTTTGTCACATCTATTGGACGAAATACGGTTTACCCACTACCGCACTTCGGTTTTTTAATGTCTACGGGCCGCGGCAAGAATCCTCGGCATATGGGTTCGTCGTCGGCGTGTTCATTCGGCAAGTGCTTGCGGGAAATCCCCCGACTATCTTCGGTGATGGGAACCAGACAAGGAACTTCGTTTATATTGACGACAATATTGAAATTGTTACTCGTGCATTTGAATCCAATGAGGCGAATGGTGAAACAGTGAATGTGGGCAGCGGGCCGCAGACAACGATTCGGGAGCTTGCCGAGCGCACGGTGGCGATCGCCGGAGTAAATTTTACGCCGGTCTACTTGCCGAATAGAGAAATTGAAATTCGTTATCGTTCTCCTGACATTACGAAAATGCAAAAATTATTTGGATATGTGCCGCAGGTTTCATTAGACGATGGGCTGCGCAAGACGATTGAGTGGTACAAAGCGGAGAATTTCAAATGACAAAATCCAAAGCCCAAATCAATTCTAAAGTTCAAATTCTAAATGACTCATTTGATATTTTGATTTTGGCATTCATTTGACATTTGAGCTTTTGACTTTGAAATTTTATTGTGGATTTTTAAATATTTTTATTGACGCTTGTCTTACGTGTGAAGAGCACCAATCGAAAAACCATCGTTATCTTCTCTGCCTTCTACGCGCCGTTTGCAAGCGGCGCGGAGCGTTTTGTAGAGGAGGTTGGGGGGCGACTTTCCGGTCGCTTTCGCGTCGTCATTATTACCAGCCGACTGGCAGCGCGCCTGCCGCGCCGGGAGCGCCAGAATGGTTGCGAACTCATCCGCGTCGGCTTAGGTGTGCCGTGGGATAAATTCTTGTTCCCGATCCTCGCACCGCTCGCGGCTTGGCGCATGGCCCCCACGCTCGTGCATGCGGTAATGGAGAGCTACGCTGGCATCGCTCTGCTTTTCTTCCGGCTTATTGCGCCCCGCACCCCGACGATTCTTACGCTCCAGAGCGGGGATTTAGACGCGCCGGAGAGGCAGCGCACGATCCCGCAGTGGCTTTGGCGAAGAATCCACACCACACCCCATCGAATCACTGCGATCAGTAATTTTCTCGCTGCGCGCGCAAAGCGGCTCGGTGTCCCATCCGAGCGGGTGCGCGTGATTCCAAACGGTGTTGATTTACAAGAAGCGGAAAGCGTGAAGCGTAAAGCAGAAGTGGTGCCGGGTCGCATCGTCTGTGTCGGCCGTCTTTCATGGGAGAAAGGACAATCATTTTTGATTGAAGCGTTGCCGGATATTTTGAAAGAACGCCCCGAAGCGCATCTGGTGCTCGTTGGCGACGGAGCGGAACGCGAGGCGCTCAAGCGGCTTGTTGCCGAGCGCGGTCTTCGCGACAAAGTTCGGTTTACCGGAACGCTGCCGCGCGAAGAAGCGCTGCGCGAGCTGTCGCAAGCGTCCGTGGCGGCGCTCCCAAGTCTCGGAGAAGGGTTGGGTATTGCGGCCATTGAGGCGCAGGCGGTCGGCGTGCCGATTGTTGCCAGCAATGTCGGCGGCATTCCGGACATGGTGACGGATGAGGAGACCGGGCTTCTTGTTCCGCCTCGTGATTCTGCTGCGCTTGCCTCTGCGATTCTGCGTCTCATGCGCCAGCCGGAACTGCCCGCGCGACTCACTGCAGCCGCTCGGGAACAACTTCCTCGTTTTGATTGGGACAAAATTGCACAGAATGTTGGCGAGCTCTATGACGCGCTGATTCCAAAAGCCGTAGCCGTTCAGGGACCCGTGGTTCTCATTGCCACCGGCATTTACCCACCCGATATCGGCGGCCCGGCGAAATATGCCGAGACACTCATGGAGGAGCTGCCGAAGCGCGGGGTGCAGCCGCTCGTTCTTACGTATGGCGAGGGTGGTGACGATCTCTCTCGCGGAATCTACCGTGTTTCCCGCGCGTTTCCTCCTGTGGTGCGGCATAAGCTCTATGCGTGGCGCGTGTGGCGGTTGGGGAGGCGCGCGCAAGCGATTCTCGCCCTGGACACAGTTTCAGCAGGCCTGCCTGCAGTGCTCGCAAACGTATTTTTGAAGAAGCGGCTGGTTGTTAAAGTGGTGGGTGATTACGCATGGGAGCAGGGGCAAGGGAGATTTGGCGTGCGCGATTCGCTGGATGATTTTCAGGGAAAAAAATACGGCATCGCGGTTGAAATATTGCGCGTGTTGCAGCGGTTCGTCGTTCGTCATGCCGATGCGGTTTTGACACCGAGCGAATATCTGGCAGGCATCGTACGCAGTTGGGACCCCAAAAACGTGCGCGTGGTTTATAACGCGGTTCCCGCGTCCAACGCAGGGTCCGCGAGCTTGTCTACCGGACAGGTAGGCGCTCCGCGTTTTCCAGGCAAGGACGTCATATTGTCTGCGGGACGGATGGTTCCTTGGAAAGGGTTTGCGACGTTGATCGGCCTGATGCCGGAGCTCCTAGAGAAAAATCCGAAGTTTCACCTCGCGATTTTGGGTGACGGACCGGAACGTCAGAAATTGGAAGAGTTGATTCGTGATTTACACGTGAATGATTCTGTAACGCTTGTCGGCCGCGTTTCACATGCGGCGGTGGGGGAATATTTGCGCGAGGCAAACGTATTTGTTTTGAACAGTGGCTACGAAGGGCTTTCACACGTGCTTTTGGAAGCCATGGCCGCTGGCGTGTCTATTGCGGCGAGCACCGCAGGCGGGAACAAAGAGCTTTTAGAGGCAAGTGATTCCAAGAAAGCCGGTTTAGGTTTTCCGTATAACAATCGTGAAGAAATAAAGCGTGCGATCATCGCGCTCGCGAGCGACCCCGAACTGCGGCGTTCGTGCATTGAGGCGGCACGGGAGAAGGTCGCGCAGTTCATCGTCGCTAAGATGGTTGATGGGGCGCTTACACTTCTTTTACCGGAGCGCGAGCTTTCAAAAGCGCGCGTTCTGATGGTGAGTTTGGACTCTACTATTTTGGACACCGACTCGCCGAGCTGGAGGCGCATGGTTGCGTATGCAAGCGCGGTGGAAAACCTAACGGTTTTAGTTCTTGCGCCCGGCGCGCTGATGGAAAAGGCAGCAACAAAATTACGCGTCATTCGCGCGGGCGGCCTCACGAAGATTGA
>JBBTXB010000104.1:0-19553 GCA_038062475.1 Patescibacteria group bacterium | reverse complement strand
AAAATATAATCTTCAATCGCCTCGTATTCTTTTTTGCGCGGGTCTGCCGTACTGCCGTCGCGATTGGCATTCGCTATCCAGTTGCCAAGATATACTGCTTTGAGTAGCGCGAGGAACTGCGCTTTTGTAAGTTCTATATTCATTTTTTGCTCAATTCTGGTCATATCTTACCCTGTAGACAACTTTATTTGGAGTATGCTTTACTGACTTTGGTGCTTGGAGGGCCTTGGCCCTGTCACGGCTATCCAAGCTGTAGCCAGGCACCACTAAAGAATGCTGCTTTTGCGGCGTTTTTTAGTTTAATCATGCTCTAGATCGCCGCTATGCAAAATACGCCGACTGGTATTTTTATCTATGCCCCAAAATGGAATAACGCTCCAAAAATGCTTTTCTACCCCCGTAACATCTTTCACAATCACTTTAACGCGAACCGAATCCAAAACGGCTATAAATTCATAAAAGGCAACATCTTTCATCGCTCGTTCCCACCGGTTGTTCGTTTTCTGTTCTTCAAGACGCCTCACCGACTAAACGCCCTGCACCGTCCTAGATAATTTGAGCGCCTCGGGAGCGTAGCGAATAAGTTTCAGGCGACTATATTGACTTTATGCGGCCGTGCCTGCTGATCTGACTTAAACTTCAGATGCCGCAACCCTTTTGCATTAAAGGCGATATCTTCTCCAAAATAAGGGCAGCGCACCTTGTCTATTGTGGTGTAAAACGCCTCGGCGTCCGTCCGAACTTTCTCAAAATCCCGATCATCTTTGAAATTGAATTTGCCCATATCAATAATTGATTCTTTCAAATTCTTTCATACCTGTCATTATTTCTTACCTGACCGCTCTTTCCCACTCGAACTATTCTACCATTCCCCGACAGTATCCCGACTTGTCGGGAACTACGGGGCACAGCGCGCGAATTAGAGAATGGAGCGGAGGGGGGATTCATGCTCTCGCTAAACCTTCTAGCCCAGTAGTATCTTCGCTTCGCTACGATGCCGTCTTTCCTCGCTCGGAAACGAACCCCGGGTTTGTTTCGCTCGCTCGTTAGACGATAGAAGTTCGACAGCAAAGCGCTTGCTCTGGTGAGATAATCAAACTTCACAACTGGGCGAGCCACTTCTTTACATGATACGTCGCGCGGACGTCGTCTTCGTTGTATTGGACGATGCGATCCAGAAGTTCGCGGTTCCCTGTCGTGAGCCACTCGTCGTACCACACGATTGAATTCACCACTATTCGCCTATTCGCGCGAATAAGGGCTAGAGTCAGTGGAGGCCTACCTAGTACCATTCGCGCGAATTAGAGAATTGAAACGATTCAACAACCCCAACCCTAATACGTTTTCGAGGTTCTTCGTTCAAGACGGAAAACAAGAATGATTCTCCCCGCCGCCATCAATTTATAAAAAATCCGATACGAACCGATGCGCCGCCTCCAGACATGGTCATCGCCCGACATCTTTTGAAGATCGCCGAAATAGGGGTTAGCCGGAAGCAAACGGATCGCCTCAAGAAGAACCCCAGCATCACGCCGAGGTATTCTTTGGAGCGCCTTTAGCACATCGGAGTCAATGCGCAGGTTCCAACTTCCGGACGAGTTCATGATACGAGAATGTTCTGCCTTTGTTCAAATTATTCTCGGCCCGAGCAAGCGCTTTTTTCTGCGCGGCAGTCGGTTTGAATTCCTTTATTTTCTTAAGCTCCAAAAGGGCCTCGTATTCTTTGCGAGGCACGAGCACCATATCATGGCGAGCTAGTTTTTTCGGAATGCTTATAATTTTCATATTGTTTCAGCTTACATCTGCTTTCAGCATACCGAACCAGCCAGAAATTGTACATACAAACAGCATCACGACAGAGAATACTATTCCACCATTCGCGCGAATTAGAGAATGGGAAGGATATGCCTGGCGGCGGGCTTCTGGTCTGCCGAAAGGCGATAATACATCAGCAATCCCCGCTGATCTTTTTCCAAAATATCAGTGGCCGCAAGAATGCCGAGATGTTTGGATGTCGCTTTGAACGAGAGCTTTATCGCTGCGGCAATGTCGCCAACAGGAGCTTCCTTATTCTGTTTCAAATACTTCAAAATCATGAGCCGCCGCCGATTTGCCAATGCTTTGAGGACTCTTTCAAATTCTTTCATAGTCATCACTCTGATATTCCTACCCTCGCCTCCCTCGAACTATTCTACCATTCGCGCGAATTAGAGATAGTAGAGGGGGTAGATATGATATCCACAAGAGACCTTAACTTTTAGCAAGCGCTTGCCATACTTTAAGCATCACCACGAAAAGGACCCTTGCAGGGCTCGTCCCTGCCGGGGGCTTTTTCTTTTTACGCCCTCGCTAGCCCTTCCAACCACTTTTTTACGTGGTAGGTGGCGCGGACGTCGTCTTCGTTATATTGGACGATGCGATCCAGCAGTTCGCGGTTCCCCGTACGAAGCCATTCGTCATACCAGACAATTGAGTTTGCGCCGGAGGCGTCCTCGCGATGCCACTTGAACCCAAACCCTTTGGCCACATCCTTCAAGGAATAGAAATACACCGGCAGTGCTACGCACCGCGCGACAACGGAAAGGAGGTTCACGCGGTTGGAATGAATTTGCCCCAGCAAATCCAGGTCCGCGCCATAGCGCTCCGCGAACCGATCCAGCACCGTCGCCTCGTATGTTCCGTAGTGATAGATCGCCGCGTCCTTGTGCTTTGCCATATAGTCCATAAACTCCCCCCACATCTTTTTCTCCCCCGCCTCGTCCGGCGTTTCCGCAAGAAACGAAACATACTGAACCGTCCGTCCGTGCACCTCAAGGATGCCGAATAGATATTCCCGCCCGCGCAAAGGGTCGCCCTCTATATCAAAATACAACTCTTCGGAAGCGGCGGGGAAATGCGGCGCCTCAAGCACAATCGCCTCCTGTTTCGCAAGCGAACGCGCCTGGGTATGTACGCGCTCCAGCCGCTCAAGAGTCATCTCCGGAAACTTCAAACGCAGCGTTTCAATATCGGAGTCCGCCACGTCATGAATCGTCTTTACGCCGCGCTCCAAAAACAGCTTCCAGTCCGCCCGGCGGAGCCGAGGAATGAGCGAGACATCATCGCAGGCGATTGATTCTTTTTTGCAAACGCCGTACCACGGCGACTCTTTGCAGGATGAAGAAAAAAAGTGCGGCGGCTTCTCCCCTCCCAAAATCTTTTCAATGGACGCGAGCGTCAGGTGGAACTTTTCCAACTCTTCATCAATGGAAAATTCCATAAAATCTCCGTCTCCGTTAATCATCACGCCCGTCTCGCTCCGCACACCCTGAATTTTCTCCAAAAGGAGGTTATAAAAAATAATCTGCATTTTGTGCTCGTCCCGCAATTCCCGGCCGGATTTGATGTCCATGGCGACGTAGTAATAGTCGCCGAACACGGACTCCTTTCCCTCGCGGCGTTCCAGATAGTCGGGCTTCCCCACCCAGGTCCCGTCAATCAAAACTCCTTGATAAACATTCTTCCCCTTGCGCATGAGCGCCAGAGTTTTCAAAAACCCCTCCTCCAAATCCTTCTCCTTTACCTCTTCAAATTTAAATTTGGAAAGTTTCTCTTTCTCATGGAGCACGGCGTCCTCCATGATTTTCATCATGAGCGGAGAAATTTCCCCGCGCTCCTCCGGCTTCCCGTGCTGCTCGTAATACACCCAATACGGGCAGGTCAGGAATCGAAAAAAATGCTGCGGGGTGATACGTCCCGCCGCCGATGTCTTCTTTTTTCTCACGGCTTTCTTCGTCATAATGAATCATTTCTAGAGTACCCGTGAAAGAGTGGCGGCGCAATATAAACCCCCACACCAAAACCTTGGCGTGGGGGTAAACCCGCCCGCAGGTCGAAAGCGCCGGGTATTCCGGAGCGCGAACAGAAAAGTGCTGGATACCATTTTGTTGCGGCCGCAACAAAATGGTATCCGGATGAAAGTTACAAAAATCGCTCAGTCCGAAGACCGAGCGATCTCTTACTCTAGCTCTTACTCAAACTCTAACGCTTACCTTCGCAGAATCAAGCTGCTGATTGCGCCTGTGACCATTCCCGGATGAAGTCCCCACATCCGCGAGGGCTCCACGCGGGCAGGCGAGGCACAGGCGCTGCAGGACTCCCCCGCTTCGCCGTAGAGTTCGCGCATCCGCGGAAGCTGTACGATGTCCCGAAGCGGCGTCGTACGGACACTGGCAATGGGACGATTCCAGCGCTGGCAATCCACGATATCCCCATTCGCGTCAATCGCCACGCACATCTTGGGCCAATGGCAGCGGTACTCCGGCGCCCTGCCGCTCCGCGCGATGAGCTTCATGTAGTAATGCGTGTTCTGGATAGGATAGCCCGCCTTCTTCAAGGAGATGAGTGTCTCCCACACTTCGCGCTGATCAGCCCATGGAATAACGCGCGCGCTGTTGTCCACGTCGAATGCCGAGTCATTCCTGTGCCGCGTGGCATCCTCTACCTCACCCCCATCGGAGACAAGGGCACCCGCACGCATCGGGTTGATGTACAGGCGGACGCCGAGCTGGCGCGCGAGGTACGCCGCCTCGCGCACGGCGTCGCGATTATCCTTGCAGAGCGTGAAACTCAACAGGATGGGCTGCTTCGGCCACTTGCTTCGCACATACTCAATGCCTGCGATGAGCTGCTCGTAGAGTCCGAGCGTCGCGCGCATCTCGTTGTGCTTCGTGCCCGGGTAGTCCAGCGAGACGTTCAACCGATTCAGGTACGGAATCAGTTCGTCCGCGCGGCGACGGAGCAATCCTCCGTTCGTAATCATGCCCGTAATGAGTCCGCAAGCGACCGCGTGCGCAGCGATCTCGCCGATCTTCGGATGCGTGAGCGGCTCTCCGCCCCAAAAGTGGACGTAGCGCATGCGCAGGCCGCGCGCCTCTTCGTAGAGACGCTTGATCTCTGGGAGCGTGAGTTCATCCGGCCTGCGTTTTCCGTGCGCCCATGGGCAGTACGGGCATGCCGCTTGGCACGCCTCGGTAACCGAGTGAAGCAGCATGAACGGATTCCGGTACCGAATCCGATTGCGGAGAATCGCTCCGGTCATCTTGATGACCTGCCTGAATCCGCCGATTTTCCGAATCCCACCGTCATGAACCTTCGGTGCGTCCTTGCGACTCAAGATACCTCCTAACTGCGTGAATCTTTTTTGAAAAGAACGTCGGAATCCTAACCATCGGCCGACCCGTCTCACTTCCACCAACCCTTCAGAGTCTTTGGCCAACCAATGATAAGAAGAAGTGCGAGCGGAGCGCCCCAGTTCGCCCATCGTTCAATAAAATCCCAGATAGGTTCGCCGACGATCGGACGAACGAGCGCAGTCCAAAACCCCCACACCGCAGCCCACAAGAGCACTGCTCGGATTGGTTTCACGAGCACGATAAGAGCGACGAGTAAGTCCATTGCGCCGATCGCAAGGAGAAGCTGCGCAGCCGTGGCAGCGTCTACGCCGACAAGCTTTTGAATCCAACCGACCCATGCAGTTTTACCCTGAAGCGCAAAAACACCGTGACCGATGAATTCACCGGCGATGGCGATCCGTAAAACCCATGCGGTCAATCTTTGATTCTGCATAATTTTTCTCTCAATTATTTTTCCAAAGTTCGCGGAGAATCCGGCAGGGCTCCACAAGTCGCGGATCGGCGATGCTGTAATACGCATTGAGCCCACTGCGCCGCACGGTGACCGCCCGGGCGTGGCGAAGGAGCGTAAGGTGCTGGGAAACATTCGCCTTCCGAAGTTTCAACATCTTCGTCAGTGCTTCGACGGACAATTCCTGCCACTTCAGGATATTTAAAATTTCCAACCGCTTCGGATTAGCCATGAGTTTGTAAATCTCGGCGTTCCGAATATATACACTCCGCGGAAACGGTGATTTCATTGATTTCATAGTTTCGAAACCATGAAACTAGTTATGCGTACACCATACCACCCTGACGAGAACCGCGCAAGCTGCGGCTTGAAAGTTACAATTCGTAAATCACGTCTTTGCGCTCGACGACAATCTTCCAGCCGCGTTTCTTTGCAACATCGTAGAGCGGCTGATTGGGATTAAAACAGATCGGCTTCTCCACCATTTCAAGAAACGACACATCGGCCTCCGTGTCCCCCACCCCGATGGACCCTTTGAGCGAGAGGTGGTGTGCGTCCACAAACGCCGCCAGGGTGGCTCGTTTTTCGTACACCGGCTCCATCACCACGCGCCCCGTGTACTTCCCGCCGTCCACTTCCCACACCTCGCCGAAGACGTGGTCAAAATGCCAATACTCGTTGAAGGCGCGCACGGTTTCTACGGGGGAACCAGAGATGGCGACAAGGAGATGGGTCTTGCGCAATTTTTCAACAAGATTCCGCGTGTAGGCGTAGACGCGGTTCTTCTGCTCGCGGATGATACGATCAGCAAGGCGTTCTATCACCGCTGGACGCACACCGACAATGTGCCGCTCGTAGGCGTGCACCACCGACATAATGTAGTCGCGGTAGCTGCCGCGGCGGTCAGTCCAGGCGCGGAACTTTGCCGTTACGCGGCGCTCGGCCTCCGGCGGAAAAATCTTCTCGCGCACAAGCTCAAGGTAGAGCTGCGTCATGAGCGACGACCGAAAAATCGTGCCGTCAATGTCAAAGACAGCGATGCTCTTTTTACCTCGTTCGCTACTTTTTGGCGCCATAGTTTCTCCTTCACTCTGCCTCGCACCGAGCACTCAGGGCACTGGGTACTCGGTTGTTAACTGACACGAAATTTTGTTCGTCTTACGACTCCAAAATTTCGGTCGTTAACAATTTTTCGCTTTACGCCAGCCGGCAGCTTCGGCATCGGCCTCGCTGCAGAACCAGCGCTCGCCGGCGGACTCGTCTATCACCGTCTTTTCATACGAGCCGCAGCCGGGGAGGTGGTAAATCTTTCCACCGCTTGAAATGTTTCCTTTTATATTACAGCCGTCTCCTTGAGCGGAGGGAACCGCGCTTTCCGTACACACTCCCGACCACAATCCTCGCTTTGCCTCCCGCGCTTCGCGCTCCGCCGCCACAAACTCTTCGGCATGAGCCACATCCGGCGGATAGCGATATGCAGAAGCGAATCCCGTACGCACAAGCTCTAGATTCACAAAGATATCGCCTTGGTACACGTAGCGAACGAGTCGTCCGTAGCGATCAGTGTCGTTCACATCTTTTACAAGCTGCACCGCTTTCCCCAGAACCAGCTCCGCGTTCTTCGCGGCTGCCGCCTTTGCGAAGCAGCGCACTTCCACGCGATTATCGGAGGTCTCCGGAGCGTCAATGCCAATGTATCGCACCCGTTCGCCGTTTGAAAGCACGACGGTATCACCGTCTATCACCCTCGATACCACAAATTCATCTTCTTCCAAAACCGCATTGCTCGCCGAACTTTCCTCAAGATTCGTTTCGCCTTGGATAACGTTTTGTCCCGAAAGCATTCGGGACATTTTGTTATCTCCCTCCGCCGCGTGCGGCTCCCCGCGCGAGCCACGAATAAACCACCCCGCGAGAAAAACCAAAACGAGGACTGCCGCGACGGACACTCCTCGTTTGAAACGCGATTTCAGATAATCTCTAATAAAGGAGGGCATCTAACGAATACGCGCCGGCGCCGAGAAGAACGAAGGCGACGCTATTCGCGTACAGCACGACGTTCACCCCGAATTCCATCCAGTTCTTCCACCGGACATTCATCATCGCCGCAACGAGCATCACAAACGCCTGCAGCGCTGCCACGATAGGCGTGAAAAACCCAAGGATGAGGAGTATGCCGCCGAGTACTTCGGTCGCGACGAGCGCGGCGGCGAACGGCTTCGGCGCGAGGCGGAAGAAAGGTACGCCTTTCACCATCTCCACGATCGCGGGAAATTTCTTAAGCTTCGGGACGCCGTGGAGCAGAAACTTTACTCCGACGGCGACGCGGAGCATGAGGAGCGCCACGTCAAGGGCGTTGAATGCGTATACGGGCATGGTGCAGTGTTAGGTTATTATGAGGTCATCTAAAAACTCGTTATTGTCTGAGCGAAGTCGAAGATCGTTCCTTTAGTTGAGCAAAAATTTAGTCCTTCGACAAGCTCAGGAACTAAATTTTGGCAGTTTTTAGATGACCTCTATTTATCTTCAATGCGAACTTCCAGCATCCGGTCGCCGACGCCGATTGCGCGGACGACATCCATGCCGGAAGTGACCCGGCCGAAAATGGTGTAACTCTTCGGAAGACTCGGCTGGTCCTCAAGGACGATGAAAAATTGGCTGCCGTTCGTGTTCGGCCCGGCGTTCGCCATGGCAACGATCCCGGCCGCATAGTCGCGCGTGACCGGCTCGTCTTCAAACTGATACCCCGGCCCGCCGGTACCGTTCCCCGACGGATCGCCGCCCTGAATCACAAATCCCGGAACGACGCGGTGGAATGTGAGGCCGTTATAAAAGGTTAAGTTCGTGAGGTAGATGAAATTAGAAGCCGCCTTCGGCGCCTCATCGCCAAAAAGCTCAAATACGATTTCACCTTTGGTCGTGCGCATCCGCACCTGCTTCCCCAGCCGTACTGACTCCTGAAGAATGCCCGGGAAGGCGATGGGTGCGAGCTCGGGAGACACTGCCGGTGGCGGTTGGGGGGGTTGGGACACGGGAGTATTGCGGGACGCTGGCACGGAACGCGTACAGCCGACCCCGAGAAGAATAAGTAAACTTACGGCAACGATACCTCTAAACATTGAATGGGAACTGGGCATAAAGATATACACACTATCATTGCAACAAATATACCACTAGCCGCTCCGCAGCACAAAACAAATCCGCCTTCCGATTACAAAAATAAAAAGACCCCGGTGTAACCGAGGTCATTGTATCTCCATCCACCAGACGGGGTGGAACTCGTTGTGGTCAATTGCGCGGTCCCAGACAAAGCGGCCGCATACGCGAAGCGGGAGACCCCATTCAAGATCAATGAGGATCGGAAAGTCGCCGCGGTAGTCGTAGGGAATCTCGCAATGCACATAGTCCAAGACCTTGGACTCGGCGCTCGTTCGCTCCGACTCATCCATGAGACGAACGATGCCCCGCGAAAGGTCGTCAAGAAAAAGATCAAACACGATGTCGCCGTCATCGGAAATGCGCGGCGCACCGATCGTGCCAGTAGCGCACTCGCGCTCGCTCCACACCTTCCAACCGCAGCACCACAGAAACGGCGGCACGGTGCGCATCATCTTCGCGATTCGCCGCAGGACCGGATTCCCATCCGGAATCTCAAGCGTCCCGACTGGCAGACCGCGCCCTCGTTCCGGAGAACGCACGACAGCCTCGTGCGGACGCGTGATGATCCACACGGCCCCGCCGACGATGCCGAGCAGATAGCCCGCTGCAACAAAGGCCGCGAGGATAAAAATCCTGGCGATTTTTTTGGCCATGGCCGTCCTCCTAATGCGTTGCCGTGCCGGAGACGACAAGCGGCTTCACCGCGACTTCTTGAATCACGCTTGTCCGAACCACTAGTTCGTAGGCTTGGGAGGCGAGCACAAGAAACTCCCCGCAAGCGATGCGGCCATCTGGAGTACCCGGACTACACCACGCTGAACCTAAGATGCCCATCTCGCGAGACACGGGCAAATGCCTGCCTCCTTCTGCCATGACGAGCCTTTCAAATGGGAACTGGCCTGCGGCTCTCGGCTGCGGTTCATCAAGGAGAGTGAGGTGGTAAACGGAATTCCGCGTCGTCACCCAAATCTCGGTTCCCGCAGCGTAATCCCGCAGGCACACCGACTGAAGTTTTTCCGCAGCGCGAATGGAATTTTGAACATCCAACGGCACAAGTTTCTTCGCATCGCTCATGCTGCACTCCGTTCTGTTTGTAAGGATCGCTTGATCCTACCTCCGACGAACGCAGTCGTCAATGCGCATACAAAAAAGAGACCCGCAAGGTGGGGTCTCATCAGCGTTTGGTGAAAAGCCAGACAAGGAGAACCGCTGCCGCGAAGAGCAGGAGTGCGAACGTGACCGCGTGGGGAGGGCCATGTCGGATAAATTCGCCGATGCGCTTCCCCGCACCCTGTGCTTGTGCGGTAATGCTTGGGCCTATAAAGCACATCGTTCTTCCCTGCGGAACCCCGAACGCGTGATGCCGCCGATGCGCCATACTGCAGCCGCTCCGGAGGTCCCCGCACAACACGATCTCTCCGGTGCATACGCAAACCACATCGCCTCGCTCGAACTTCGCTCCGCACTGAATACACCGCTGAACCGGTCCCCGATACTCGGGCAGGAACTCGGCCGATCGCATCCCGTTGATGCCGCGGCCGACATACGCCATGGGAATGCAGTTCGGCTCGCATCCGCGCCTCGAAAAGTACCGGGCGGAGCAGGTGCGGTCTGTCGCGTTATTGCAGAACACTTCGCGTTCGTTTCCGATCTGCACAAGCACGGTCTCCCGCAGATGAAACGCGCGCTCGCACTGGCGACATCTGCGCATACCGCCTCGATACCGATCAAACTGCTCGTCCGTACCGCGCATGCCGCAACTCCTTGTAAGGTACGAGAATTATGATAGTGCGCGCGAGCGACATAGTCAATCTCATGATCGTCTCTCCGTACTGCCTTCTACAACTACTCGCTCGGATGGTGTGGAAAGATCATGTGACGCGCGGTGAAAAAAGTGGCATACTATCAGCGTATCGTACGAAACCTCTAACCAAAGGGGGTGAATCGAATGCACGGTGAACAAGGACACAGCTGTGAAGGCGGCCATTGCGGGCCAAGCGGGGAATCAATGAGCGGCGAGAAGATGTGCCAAATGTGCGGCACGGGAATGGGCAAGGGCCACGCGTGGCGCTGCTGCTCGCACCTCTGCGCAAAACTCGCTTTTGCGTTAGGGGTTCTCGCGCTCTTGGGCGCGTGGTGGGCAACTTGGAAGGATACGATGGTGCTCGGCTTTGACGAGCAACACCTCTTCCATGACGCCTCGGCTCTCCTCATCCTCTCCGTCGCCCTTCGAAAGTGGCGCTGGAAGAGACATGGCGGAAAGTGCTGCTGAAGATTTAAAACACAAACCGAGTCCGCCCGAGGCGGACTCGGTTTGTGTTTTACGGTACGGATGTTTCTACTGTTGGAGTCGGTGTATACTAAAGATGAACCTTAACAAAGGCGGTGCGCATGAGCGATCTCAAAGAGATGGCGACCTCTGCGCTCCGCAAGGGTGCGCTTCGCCATCGTATCATCTGGGGCGAGGATACCCCGGGGACCACCATCTATGACCGGATGTGGGTCGTCTGTCTCACGGGGACGCGCATGAAGGATGGAGTTGAACAAGGCATCATAGGATTTGAAGCCCTCTCGGGAATCGCAGAAAATGGCTGGGAACTCCGTCAGACATTCGTGACCTTCATCCGATTGCTGAAGCGTCCGCGAGCGCGAGCGGAAAACACCGTCGCCCTCCGCGACATCTGGAACGGCCGGGAGCACACGCTCGTCATCCTGCAACAGGGGTGTTCGGCGGACGGGGATGTTGTCATCGCACTGCATTGGCACCCTCGGCTTACCCTCGAAGGAGCGATTCTGCTTCTTCACGACAGCGCCGACGCAATACCACAAACTAATTAGAGAGCCACGGCTCTCTTTTTGTTACTCGCCCGAAATTTCGAAGTCATCAGACGAACGAAATTTCGTTGGGAGTAACAATCCCGCTCCAAGTCAAAGCACGTATGTTTAATTTTTTATGCGAAAGCCGAAGGCGTATCGCGCAAAATCTTCTGAAACTGAGTTATTGCTTTGGACTTGGGGCGGGATGTGCCGAGAAGCGCAGATGATACGCCGCGATCCCAAACGCGACGGCGACGTTCAATGACTCTTTCTTACCGAGCATGGGAATTTCGATCGTGCGATCGGAGGCGCGGAGGATGGACGGGCGAAATCCTGTCGTCTCTGTACCGACTACAAGTGCGATCGGCTTTACCCCCGCACCAATACATTGGTGCGGGGGGTTTTTTGTTTTTAAACGATAATATGGAACGCTTTTCTTCGTCTGCTCCAGAGCAATGATGGAAAAACCTTCGCGCTTCAAGCGGCGCAGAAGCGGCAGGGAATTCGCGCACTTCTCCCACGGCACTGACTGCTCGGCGCCCAAGGCAACTTTGGCAATGCGCGAGTGCGGCGGAGCTGGGGTAATGCCGCAAAGATACATTTTTTCCACCCCCGCGCCGTCGGAGGTACGAAAAATCGCTCCAACATTGAAGCGACTCCGCAGGTTATCGCAGACGACGACGAGACGCATGAATCATAAAGCATGAAACATGGAGCATTTATTCAAGGAATGCGCTCCGCGCTTCGTGCTATGTGTTACGGATTTCGGGTTTCGTTTTTGGGAAAGCGTTCCGGGTCTATAGTGCGCGTGAAACACGCGCGACCCGCACCGTGCGCCCAACCGCTCTCTGCCTCAATGAATGGCCCTCCGACGGGTTTAGGCGCCATAACAGGCCGAGACATCATCGGATACCCGAACGGCTGCGCCTCCTCGCTTGCAGTCGAAAACGTCGCGCACAGCTCAAACTTCAGTGGGAGAAGCACGCGGTACTCATACGGCGCTCCGGTCTGCGGATCGCGCGGGGGCACAAAATAAGTAAAATCACTTTGCAATTCATCCAAAGACTGGGGCAACCGTTCTTTCTGTTGCCAATAATTGAAGATTTCGTTTTGAATCATTTGCGAATCGTTCACGCGCCGCTCATCAAAGCGCGCAAGACGCTCCGCCTTCGGCGAGCCGACAATAAAAAGCCCGGCGATTACCGAAACAGCAATCGCCAGAATAACGGAGCCGACAAGCACATGAATCAATTGAATGCGGGAAAATTTCATAAAGCTACTCGTACTTGTGGCGGCGGAGCTCCCACATGTAATAGCCGAAGATCACGCCGGCGATGTAGAGAACTGTCAGTACTTTGAGAATGAAGCGCACCGTGAGCTCTCCGGAAAGGAGGCGGAATACGAGTGTTACGAGGTCAATGATGATAACGATCGCCGCAAGAAACAGCGTGAAGTAGATGAGCCACTTGCGAATGCGGAGATTCTTCTGCGCCGGATTCTTTTCATATAGCTTCAGAAGATACCGAGAGACAAAGAAATATGCCGGAAATACGATGATGAGCGCTGCTATTGACCAGCGCATAGACTGGTAGGAATAGCGTGCCGGTGCGTGGTACTGACCCATTTCCAGGGCATCAGGCAAAAACAAATTGATGTAGTCAAAAATCAACCGCCCGAAACTAAAGGCGCTGATATAGAGGGTCACGATCGCAAAAAGATGCAAAAACACATCCCGCGGCGAGGCAGGGCGTTTCACGTTTTCCATCATTTTCTCTCCTGTTTCCATACAGAAAGATTAGCAATTTTTTAGACAGCAGGCAAGGTATAAAAAAGACTTCGCCAACGCAGACAACCACATTACTAAGTCCGAAAGTAAAATAATCTAACGGCCGTTAGATTATTTTATATCCCTCTCACCCCCCAGCTCTTACGCTCGTTACCGCGTGAGCGCGGCTTCCGATTTCTCGGCGCGTTTGCGTTTCGTCGGATCCAAGATTCTCTTGCGAAGTCGCAGTGATTTCGGAGTAACTTCAACCAGCTCATCGGTGCCGATGAATTCAATCCCCTGCTCAAGCGTCAAGATGCGCGGCGGAGTCAATTGAATGGCGAAGTCCGCGCCCGAGGAGCGCATATTGGTCTGCTTCTTTTCCTTGCACACGTTCACTTCTATGTCCTCGTCCTTGGCATTCTCACCGACAACCATCCCCTGATAGACCTTTACGCCAGAACCAACAAAGAGAGTGCCGCGTCCTTGCGCGTTCTCCAGTCCGTAACTGGAAGTCGTGCCCGGCTCCGAGGCAATGAGCGAACCGTGCGGATTCACCGTAATCGCCCCCTCCATCCGCACATAATCGGCGAAGAGCGTGTTCAAAAGACCGGTGCCTTTGGTGTCGGTCAAAAACTCCGAGCGGTAGCCGATGAGCCCCCGCGTCGGAATGAGGAATCGAATGTGCGCGACCCCATTCTCAACCTTTAAGTCCTTCATCTCGCCGCGGCGCTTCCCCATCTTTTCAATGACGATTCCCATGAATGCTTCCCTGGCCTCAATGAACACTTCCTCGCGCGGCTCCATGGTCTTTCCATCTTCTTCTTTCGTCACAATCTCCGGCCGTGAAACCTGCAGCTCATAGCCCTCGCGCCGCATGGTCTCAATCAAAATCGCAAGGTGCAGTTCTCCGCGTCCCGAGACTACGAAGGTGTCGGAGGAGGAAGACTCGTCCACGCGCAAGGCGACATCGGTTTCAATTTCCTTATACAAACGCTCACGCAAGTTTCGCGAAGTGCAATACTCTCCTTCCTCTCCGGCAAACGGAGAGGTGTTGACCCCAAAGGTCATCTTGACCGTCGGCTGTTCAATGATGATGGTCGGAAGCGCCGCCGGATTCGCGATGTCCGCAATCGTTTCCCCGATCCCCACGTCCGTAATCCCGGCAATCGCCACAATGTCGCCAGCAGACGCTTCTTCCACTTCCCGCCGCGCGAGTCCGTCAAAGGTCATGACGGCAGAGATCTTTTCTTGCTTCACGCTTCCGTCGCGGCGCATATGCGCGACAATCATCCCTTTCCTCACAGTCCCGTTCACGATGCGACCCGTGGCAAGCTTCCCCTTAAAGTCATCGGGGGTAAGAGTCACGGTGAGAATCTGGAGCTGCTTCGTCGGGTCGCCGGAAGGAGCCGGAATGTGTTTCAAAATAGTTTCAAAAAGCGGGATCACATCGGTCATTGCCGCGAGGTCCGGCGTGAGTCCTGCTTTACCGGCAATGCCGGAAGCGTAGACGAGCGGAAAATCCGTCTGCCGATCGGTTGCGCCCAACTCCACGAACAAATCAAAGGTCTGATCAACAACTTCATCTATGCGCGCGTCCTTTTTATCAATCTTGTTAATGACAACGATGATCTTGTGGCCGTACTGAAGCGCCTTCTTGAGTACGAATCGCGTTTGCGGCATTGGCCCTTCTTTTGCGTCTATAAGAAGGAGGGCTCCGTCGGCCATATTCAAAACGCGCTCCACCTCGCCGCCGAAGTCAGCGTGTCCGGGCGTATCAATGATGTTGATTTTCGTGCCGTGATACATGACGGCGGCATTTTTGGAAAAGATGGTGATGCCGCGCTCGCGCTCCAATTCGTTGGAATCCATAATGAGCCCGGACGTATCAAGACGGCCGAGCTTGGTGTCGCTCTGCTTTAAGAGCGCGTCCACGAGCGTAGTTTTGCCGTGGTCCACGTGCGCGATGATGGCAATGTTTCTGATGTCCATACCAAGTTACAAAAAACTCGCAGGGCGAGAACTGTCCTCACCCCGCGAGTGGAACGCTTTAGAATAACAGGAAAACGGCAGTGTGTCAACCCGCTGTATGACACCCGCTGTACGAGACAGTGAAGCGACTATGGCTTCTAACGGGGTTGACAGAGTGGGTGCCTTATGGCACCTTTACACTGCTGTTTCGGGATGGTCCCGGGACACATCGCCAACTGGCGATGGACGAGCCGGTTCACCGGAACCCGCTCGTCAAGGAGAGCGTCAATGCCTGTGGATCGCGTAGCGCTTGAAGCGTTCCTTTTGAAGCACGCCAAGGGTCCAGCGGCAGTCAGGTCGGCAATGGAGGAGATGGAGCCATTCTTCCTCATCGCCGAGAGAGGGAAGTACCCCCTCGCCTCAGAGAGCGAAGAGCTCCGCGCCGAGGCCGCCAAGGCCATCGCCCTTGCCATCGGCGGGGCCGCGCCAAGGGTCGTCTTTGTTTCGCTGGCGAATCCTTACTCCAAACCGGAGCGGATGAGCCAAGAGGCATATGTGACCAGCCTCGGGGACAGCCTCTGGGCCAGCCTCTGGGCCAGCATCCGGGCCAGCCTCGGGGACAGATTCTGGGACAGCCTCGGGGACAGATTCCGGGACAGCCTCGGGGACAGCCTCTGGGCCAGCCTCGGGGACAGCCTCTGGGCCAGCCTCGGGGACAGCCTCTTCTACTATCTCGGGTTCACCATCATTGGTGACCGAAAGATGGTGAAACGGCTCACTCCGCTCATCCGCCTCTTGCCCAGGGCAATCCCCATTGGCGAGAAGAAAGGCGAGCCCGGCGTCTGGTTCGCGCACGTCGCCTGAACGACTTTCGCTCCACGACTTCAGCCCCTGATTCGCGCCATAGCGCATCAGGGGCTTCTTTTTTTCTGGAGAGAGCCGCTTCCGGGCCGCCCCCGTCAGAAGCAACCCACAGATTCCGGTTGGCTTCTAACATTTATTTTTCAGTAATATCAAGCATTCTCCCGCTGTACGAGACCATTTAAAAACTGCCAAATTTTAGTCCTTCGACAGGCTCGGGCCATAACGATGAGTTTTTAAACGGTCTCCGTACAGTTATGTCCACCCATTGACATAAGAGTGGGCATCTGCTATGGTGCCCCGTTACCGATGGATATACCATCGGTACGCCGTGAACCTTTCAAAACGGAGAAAGACAGATGAAAATGTTCGCGCTCTGCGCTCTGGCGACCACTCTGCTCGCGGCCGGCTGCGGCCCGGGCTTTTACGACCGGCCGATCAAGGAAGCTGACCGGACGGTGAAAGAGGTAAGCTTGCGTGGCAACTCCACGAACGACGGAACATACGCTCGCGCGGAACTTTCCGTTGTGAACGCGTCCCCTCTCGCGTGGGATGTGACAGTGGCCTGCAGGTGGTACACGGATTCAGACCTCGGCAAGGACGTTTCTTCCGCAAGGACTGCATTCACAGTCCCGCCGTGGACCCGCCGGTACTTTGCCGTAAGCGGCTATGCGCCGACGCGAGTCAGCCATGGGATCGGGCGAGATTCTTACACGACGCCCACACCGCTCGCATTCGGCCTCCGCATGCGCTGCGAGATGGAAAAGATGCGTCATGTCAACATCTGAAACGTGCGGCCGCATCCTTGCCGCGCTTTTGCCCCTCGGGGTACAAGCGTTCCTTGCAACCGCCTGCGAAACCCCGTGCTTCCCGAACTACGCTCGGAACATCACCGCGTATGTAGTAGAACCGAACGCGGAAACGCCTGGCGGAATCGCGGTGGACGAGAGCGGCTTCCCCGTTGACCTTGCCGCCGTTGACGGAATCGTGGATGCGCTCGAGGTCTGCCTCGGTGAAGAGATACCCCGCGAGTGCCTCACGGTGAAGATCGCTCCCGATTGGTACGTCTCTCCGTGCTCCGGAGCGCAGCTCTTCCCGTGCGACATTCCGCAGACGCGCTGCGCGAATGCGACTCCCGATTGCCCGTGCCGCTGCGCAGGTACCGTACAAGACAATACGGTTGCGGTCACAACTCCGAACCTCGCCTCGCTCGCGCATGAAGTCACGCACATCGTAACCGGCCTCCCCGACCCGTTCCCGCCGGAGGTCGCGGCATGCGCCGACGGAATCGTGGTCTGCACTCCCTAACCGCCCGCACCCTGCCCTAAAAAGCAGGGTTTTTTTGCACAAAAAACCCCGACAGCTGAGAGCTATCGGGGGTGGTTCGCGGAACATCTTCGTGCCTGGACTACTCGGGCGGCAGTTCGCACACGACGTCGATGCACTTCTCGGTGCAGCCTTCGAGCTTCACGCACACCTTCACGGTCGCGTTGCGCGGCACGAGGATCGGCTTGGCGAAACTGCCGTCTTCACCGGCGGTGGTCTCCCAGGTCTCGTCGCCGTAGGTCACGGTGACCGCGGCGCCGGGATCCGTCGCGCCCGCCGATCCGCCGACGATGCTGCCGCCCGAGGACACTGTCCCGTAGACGCACTTCACCTTGGAAGCGTCCAGAGACGTCTCGCAACTGTCTCCGTCGCCTCCCCCGCCTCCGCCATCGTCTCCCTCTTCGCAGGCCGGAAGCATCGCACCGAGGCACAGGAACACCGAAAGGAACGCCACTGCCGCGACTCGCTTGCACGTGTCCATGCTCGTTCTCCTTTGCGTTGGACGAGTGAGACGATAGCACGGCCCGTTCCGGCCGTCAATAGCCAGTTCTGTGCTTCTAAACGGGGTTGACAATCCCCTCCGTTTTGCCTACGATTTCTTGATCTTTCACAAAGAGGTGACGATGCTCTTCCTCATACACGGACTCGTCTACGGCTTTCTCGGCGTAGGCGTTGAGATACTGTTCACGTCGTTCTTCGCAAAGCTGTACTACGCCATCCTGAATGCGGTCATCCGCGTGGTCGGCGTGCAAAAGTGGCTTGGAGAACCGCGCGAGATTGACCCGGAATTCCGCGGCCAGACGAGCTTCTGGATGTTCCCCATCTACGGACTCGGCATCGCCGTCGGCATCGAGTGGCTCCACGAGCTGATTCGCCATTTTCCCTGGCCGATCCGCGGACTCATCTGGATGTTCTCCATCTGGCTCATTGAATTCCTCGCCGGCTTCATCTTCCTCCGCGCGACCGGTAAGCGACTGTGGGACTACAGCAATCGCCGGTTCGACGTACTTGGCCACATCTACCTTTTCTACGGCCCGTTCTGGTTCGGCTTCGGATTCCTGCTGGAATACATCCACAACCTGCTTCTGGAACTGGATCCGCATATCCTTGAGGCCGCGAGCAAGGCATGGGACAGACTGTAGAGACCTCTGCAAAACTCCAAAATTTATTCCCTGAGCCAAGTCGAAGGGCTAAATTTTGGCCACAATCAGGGTACGGCCTTCGGCAAGCTCGGGCCATAACAGACTTTTGCAGAGGTCTCTGTAACAAAAACCCGCTCTTCGGAGCGGGATTTTTTTCTAACGGTGCAGTAGTTTTTCGTACGCGTAATTGACGGGTACTGCGTAATCCGGGTAACGGCATCGAAAGAACGTGAACGGAATACAGCCGGCCATGACGCTAATTCCCACGAGCCTTCCGTCCCGGGTAAAAACTGGCCCGCCGGAACTGCCGGCTCCACCGAGCGTCGCGATTGCAAAAAGACGAGTACGGGTGTCCTTCTTGTATACCTCAAGACTTGTAATGCGACCGTAGGTCATCCACACATCTGGCCCGCGGCCGAGACGATAGACGATCTCTCCGACCGATAGCTTGGCAGAATTACCGATCGGCGCGGCGGGTAAATCTGGCGACGGGTGGCGGAGTGCGAGGAGCGCCAAGTCGCGACGCTTGTCAGTGTCCAACACCTCCGCGGGGTACCATGTGCCATCACGGATGCTGCCATCCGGTTGGAGCTTCGTTCGATACACGGAGGCGGTCTTGAACTTTTCAATGATGTGTTCCGCGGTGAGAACCTTGCCGCCGGGAATCAAAACGCCGGAGCCCCAGCTTCCATCCGCGACCGAGACGCGCACGGTATACGCGACAAGCCGCTCCCAAAAAAGCCGAGTCTTGGCGTTCGGAACAACGTTCCCTACGGCGACAAATTCGCCACAACCACAGAGAAGGGCCAGTGCGACAAAAACACAGGGCTGCGTGAGCGCGGCACAAGGCCGCGTGAGCGCGGCACAAGGCCGCGTGAGCGCGGCAC
>JBBTXB010000103.1:0-1749 GCA_038062475.1 Patescibacteria group bacterium | reverse complement strand
CGTTGTAGACGGGAACCACTACCGAAAAGCGCATAACTCAACGCCTCTCGAACGCATAAAGCGTGTAATCCTGGACCGGACAGATCTCCCGGCTTTTCCCATGGATTGCATCAAGGCGATTTTTTGTCATGCCCGTCCTTACCAGCATGCCCCACGCTTCTTCGCCGCTTCGAGTTCGGAGCGGATCGAACATCGGATCGGATGAAGCGTTAATGAGGCGTAGGGAATCACCCAAACCAGAAAACACCGCGATGTCGGCCCAGCCCACTTCGGCGTTTTCGAAAAGGAGGACCTTTCCGCGCCCACTATCTTGCGAAAATGCGAGAGGAAGATTCCGACGCAAAGCCCTTCCAATGGCTCTCGCCCGGAGCAGAGGCTCCGATAAATACTCATGGTGTGGAACCAGCGTCGACTTCCAAGATATCAAAAGAGTCGCCGCCAGCGCCGCAATGGCCGTTATTTTTAGGCTTCTCCGAGGCAGAAAAGAGTAGATGTCAAATAGAGCAACGGCACTGCATCCGGAGAGCAGAAGCAGCGGAGCGCAAAGATTGCGTTCCGATTCCCATGCCATCAAAAAAAACCAACTGCTGAACAGCAGCATTGCGAGATTACCATAGGCCAGAATGCAGGTCGCCCGCAGACTTTTCTGTAGTGGGTGGGGTGGCTTCAATGCTCCGCTTAAACGCCAAAACAATCCGAGCGGGAGCGCGATCAAGGCCAATGACGGATCGAATTCATTGAAGACGGACCGCGGCAGATAAAATACATGCTGCAAAAATGGGAATATATTGGCATCGCTGTTCTCGGAATAAGCTTTGTAGCCATGGGAAATAAGGGCCGGAAATCTTACCTTTAAGGCGATCGTCGTCACCGCGATCAATCCGAAGAAGTGTAATCGTTGCCTCCGATGGAGCCAGCACAGGAATGACGAATAGATCACGAAAAATCCGATCCCCTCTGTACGTGCGTAAGAAGAGACCCAAAAGGCAAGAAGACCTATGAATGAACCACCGCCTTCAGGAGACAAGCAAATTGAATAAAACGCCGCTGAAATAAATAGAAGATAGACGACTTCTGGCTGTCCAGACAGGACCAACCGGCAGAAGCTCGGCACGCTGACAAACAGTAAGCCGGCGAGTAAGCCAACTCCCGGACCGGAGGTTGTGCGCACCCCTAAATAAAAGAACAACAGTATTAAGATTCCAAGGAGGGCGTTCAAGGCGATGGGAGCGTAAAAAATATCGGGG
This sequence comes from Patescibacteria group bacterium, assembly GCA_038062475.1. Lineage (GTDB taxonomy): Bacteria > Patescibacteriota > Patescibacteriia > JBBTXB01 > JBBTXB01 > JBBTXB01. The sequence goes on along the minus strand of JBBTXB010000103.1, from coordinate 502 downwards.
AAGACGTCCCAGGCCGCACAACGTAACGGGCCAACGAGTGAAAACCAATAAGGCTCTAACTTAATCCCTCCCCATGCACCGTGGCACTGCAGCCAATCGAGCATCACATGTGGGGCGGAGTCGGCATAAAAATACAAGTGGGCGCTGTTGCTTCGCCAGACGAGTGCCAGCCGAAAGAAAAAGAGACCGGCCAGCAAGATAGGATAGGTTAGTCCTCTCAGCGCCCTCACGCATTATTGTAACATCGCGGTGAGATTTGGTGTATTGAGTTTTGAGCAACAAATCGGCGTGACATGTTAAGCGAGCATTCGAAGGGGCGTGCCGTTCCACCAAGGCACCTTCACCGGCGAATCGAGCATGCCGGAGTCGATGATGATGGGGAGGTGGGCGCGACGGTGAAAGCGCACCGTCACGTCAGCGGGCCCCACGGTGACGGTTGCGGGCATATTGATTAGGTCGCGGAAGATGTGGCCCGCCTGGGCGTCAGCGTAGCCGCGCATTT
>JBBTXB010000102.1:2365-10199 GCA_038062475.1 Patescibacteria group bacterium | reverse complement strand
CGATACCTTGCGGTATACACGCTTTCCAAGCGTGCGCACTCGGCCACTATGCGACCCCTCCGCTCTGTTTATAATTCCAATCGTTTGAATAGTATCTCTTTTTGTTGACTATTATTTTTTAAATCGTATTCTCTTTTTCTTGCTAAACTTAAAGTTTTGTACGCCTCATAATAGATTAATTCAAAAGGCACATAAAATTTCGTTGACTTTACTAATCCTTTATTGTGTTTTTCTACCCTCTGCTTTAAGTCATCTGTCGCTCCAATATAAATCCAATCTCGCTTTTGACTTTTAAGTAGGTATGTGTAAAACACGATTTTATCTTTAATTGATGACCCGCAGGGTCACAACCATGCGACCCCTCCGCTCTGTACTCGATTCATTGAGGCAAAACGCAAGATTCCGTCCCGATTGAATCTGGACGGAATCTTATCATTTTTCGCGTTTTCTGCAATCTGCAGGTAACAGTAGCTCACTCTCTCGGAGCAAATTTGATTTCAACTACCTGATCTTGGGCGTTCGGTGTGCTCTGCGCAATGTAGTCGCGGAACTCTGTGTTGGGTTGGCCGTTCACGAACATCTGCACTTCACCCGGCCGACCGTCGGGGCAAGCGTCGCCGTTTTTCTTATCCAACAGGCGATCGCGGTCAAACGGAATGCTGTGCACGTCAAAGAATTTTCCGAATGCAATATCCTCTTTTTTAAAAATGCGTCCCTCAATATGCCATGTGTTGTCGCCATGATGATGATACAGCATTGGTCCCACCATGCTCCCATCCTGGGGGCCAGGCAGATCGCGCGGCACTCCGCAGACGGAGAGCTTTATCGCCGCGTGCCAGTGTATCGGCCCGGAAGTATACGCCGTTTCGGGCGCTGTCTTTGTTTCAGGCGTTGTCTTTGACGCACTCTTGATAGCGAAAAAAACGCCGGCAATGATAGCAAGGATAATGAGCCACGGAATAAACCGGTGCAATGCGTGCACGCGGCCAGCGCGGCGTGTGGCCGCGCCCTGCGCCTCGCGCTTCATCTCGCGCTTCTCATTTCTGGTTGGTTTCTCTTGCTGTTGTACTGGCTGCTGTTCATCCATAAATTTATTCCGCAGGCGCTTCCGCGGGTTGCGGCGCCGGAGCTATGACTAACTTCCCGGTCTTTAAATCTTTATATGTCCCCATGATTTTCTCGCCCGGCTCGCGGAATACGTGCATACCGTCCGCTTCCACAGTCCCCACCTGCGGCCAGACGACTTGAAAATTCTCGTATTCCGTGAGATCACCCGAGAGGAGGATCGTTGGAAGCGCGGTAATTTTGTATTTTCTGATGAGGTCTTTGCCCTCTACCGAGCTTGCCTCCACTGTTCTATCGTCCTGTGTCTCCATGGCCAAATTAAGCAAAGCAGCCGCGTGCCGAGTCACGTCGTAACATTCGGTACAGCTCGTATCGGCAAGGTACACAAGCGAAAACCGTCCCTTCACCTCGCCCGTTCCTGCCACGGCGTAGGGCGGGAAGACGCGGGTAAATACGAACGTGTCATTTTTAATCGTGCCGGTAAGCTTCCACAGGTCGGACAATTCTTGCGATTTTGCGAGCTCTCCTTGAGCAAGGAGCGTAGGGATGCGCTCAATCTGCAAATCACGGATAAGTTTTTGCGCTTCCTCGCTCCCCCGCTCCAGTGTCCGCTCGGAGACAATTTTTGCTCCGCGTTTCTTAACTTCCTCCACAAGCGGTGAAATGTCGCGGCAATCCGAACAACTGGAGTCTTTGATGATGGTAAGCGAGAGCTTTGGCGGCCGTTCTGTTTTCCCAAGACCGTTCCGCGCCGAAAAAAGAAGCGCCCCGTTTACGACAGTTAACGCCACAACCAGAATAAGAAGCGCCAATCCCCCGCGCCCGAACTTTTTAAAAACTTTTGCCACAGGTTCAAAAATCTTCCAGTTCAGATTCAACTTGATTTCGTACGTACCTTTTTCCTGCCGTGGCTCGTTTTGATTAAGCATACCCAGTATATCAACTTCGACTTTTGGTCGAATTATAAATTAACTGAGGATTTATTATATCGTGAAATGTAATCGTGAAAAGCTGACTCTCCGTTCGCTCTTCGCGATGCGAAGAACGGGTCGAAGTTGTATTACTGGGCATAGCTACTACAGAGTGTAAGGTAATTAGAATCGGGGGTCAATCCCGCTCGAAGTTATGCCCGCACCTCGTCGTTTCTTACGAGCAATGTTTGCGAAAAGGAATAATCCCCCGAACACGAGCCCGAGTGATCCGTACTGTGCGGGCGTGAGGCCGAGATACCGCGCATCCTCAATGCGCAAAAAGTCAGAGAAGAATCTCACCGTACCGTACCAAAGCATCACCACCGCCATGAAAAACCCAACCGGCCATGTTCGCCGCGCGAGCAAAAGAATCGTACCAAAAAGAAGCGCTGCCGAGAATGCTTCCATAAGCCCTAAATCAAAACGAACGCCGTCAGGATAGCGTACGCCGATAGGGAGATTCGTGTGTACTCCCGGGTGCATCCGATTCACATAACAACCGACACGTCCGATCGCGAGCCCGAGCGGAAGACCGACGATGAGCGTTTCCGCATACCGCGTAAAATTGATCCTTCGCGCGCGTGCAAAAATAGCCGCGGCAACGAGCGCGCCTGCGAACCCGCCGAAAGAAGACAGTCCCCCGTGCCAGACCTGCGGAATTTCCCAAAGATTCGCGCGGTAATATCCCCAGTCGTAGAGAAACACGTGCGAGAGCCGCGCGCCAAGGAATGCTGCAAGGAGAATCCAGAAAACGCCGTCAGCCACATCGTGCGCCAGGACACCTCTTTTTTTCGCTTCCTGCCGCGCATATAAAAATCCGGCCAAAATCCCAGCACTCACAAAAAGACCCCACGTGTATAGAGCAATAGGCCCGAGGTGAATCATTGGATAATAAGGCGATGGAAGCATGATCGGAAGTTAAGAGTTAAGAGCTAGAGTAAGAGATTGCTTCAAAAGATTTCTATGGCAATACGATTTTCGGCCACGCCCAGTTCAAAAAGCATTGAGCGGAGATCTTTCACGAATTGTGCAAGGCCGCACAAAAGATACAACGGTTTCGTAAGTTCCGGCACGTGCTTCTGAATCATCGCTCCGTTGATGCGTCCTGTCTCACCTTCCCAGCCCGCAAAATTATCCTCGCGTGTCAGGGTGTGCACGAGGCGAAACCACGAATTTCGCAAACGGAACTCCTCCAATTCTTCATTGTACACGATGTCCGAACGCGTACGGTTGCTGTACAGGAGCGTGATCGGCGCTTTCTTCCCCCGCTCCCCGAGCGTTCGCCACATGCTGCGGAATGGCGTGATGCCGACTCCTCCGGCGAAAAACACGAGAGGATCACTCGTCTCCGGCAACACAAACCGGCCATAGGGGCCGGCGACGCCGATCGTATCCCCCGCCTCCAGCCGATCCATGCGACGGGTAAAATCTCCACCGATCTTCATGGTGATTTCGATGTAGTTGCGCTCTTCCGGCGCGGAAGAAATGCTCATCGCGCGCGAAGCCGTACTTCGCCCATCCATGCCAAGAACATGCGCCATAACGAACTGCCCTGGCAAAAATGCAAACACCTCGCCCTCGGGCGGAGCAAGGGTGAATGTTTTTACATTGTGAGTTTCCTGAACAATTTTTTTGATTGTGTACAAAAATGCAGGATTCATGCTTCAGGTTTCATGTTTCATGACGTAAAGATGACTTCCGCTTTCTGATCGCTCTGCCTGCCATGTTGGAAATCTGAAACCATACGATACCACTCGCGCCCCGGGTCGCACACGCTTCCGCAAAAATTGCTCCATCCGAGGCATCTGCGGATGGACAAAAAATAAGGTTATGACATCCGCCTCGCCTACGGGCGCACGCCAAAGATTTCCCCAGTGCACTCGCGCGCGATTTCCGAGCCCTGCCCGCGCGATCCGCAGCCGGGAAGCGAGTACCAAAACGGGATTAATCTCCCACCCTTCCGCTCTCGCTCCGCGCTCTGCCGCAGCGAGAAGAATGCGTCCATCGCCGGATCCGAGGTCAAAGAGGCGCTCATGCGGCTTCAAACCGGCAAGCTCCACCATCGCGCGAACATTCTGGGCATGCATAGGAACAAACGGCGCGCCGCGGAAGAGTGCCAAAACGGTAAAAACAAAAAACAGGGCGAAGACGCTCGCCGCGAGCGCCGGAAGGAATATGAGAAGCGCGATCGCGATCATGGCGTTTGCGGAACGGGGCTTTTTTTCATGCGAACCATCAGTGCGGCGCCGAGAAACGCGCCCAACACGTTGTACATCAAGTCCCGCTCGGTATCGCGAGGGTCTCCCCACTCTCCGTACATCTGCGTCCCCCACCACGCATCTCCAAATTTTTCAAAGAGTTCATTGGCCACGCCCCCCGCAAAAACAATGCCGAGCAGGAGAACGACCAAACGCGCCTGCGGCATCATTGAAACATTCGGATAAAGAATCGGGAGCGCAATGAGCGCAATGCCGATGCCGAGCGCGGATGAAAGAACATGCACGAGTGAATCATAACCGATTCCCGCCCTGAACAATCCGAAAGTCCCGATCCACGCGAAAAGCGTGTCTGCAGCCAGAAGCCCTTCCAATGCGAGCATGGCGCGAGCGGGAAGCCGCTCGCGCAAACGCGGAACACGGAAGAGAAGGGCCGGCAACGCAAGGAGAATTATGGAGACAAGCGCCATCACTCCGAGAAACACCCCGTCGTCGGAGTAAACGCTCTGTTGATTCGCAAAAAAATAACCGGCGATCACTCCGTAGACCGCTTGCGTCGCATAGATGCACATCTTCGCAAGCTGGACCATACTCTATTTTTTGTAATTCCAAACAACCCGCGCGGGCGCATCTTCATGCGACCACTTGATCTGGAGATCTCCCCCCTTGAACGCGCGCGCGACCTGTTTGCCGACGGCGACGGCAAGCTGGTTTTCAGTCGTTGTGACGCGGATTCGCCCCGCGGTATCTTCTATGCGAATAATCTGATCCTCCGGGTCGCGCGTAAGCGCGCGCTTGCCGACATTGCGAACCAACCGCAGAATCTGCAGTTTCGTTTCTTCGTCCGGAATGTTCTGTAACAGCACCTCTCCTTCGTAATTCACGGTTTTTCCCGCGCTCTGTCGCTTCCAAGAACATTCCGTGCACACCGCGCGCTCTACTCCGGGCGAGGCGAGAAGTACCTTCGCCATGGCGGGGTTCGTGTGCCAATGCTTGTCAAAATACACTGCCCGGCACTCCGAACACACAATGAGCCGAGCATCTCCTCGCGTCTCCTTTTCCCACCACGAGGGCGCGATCCGCGGCGCTTGTTTTCTAGTAAGCAGGCGAGGAAGTTTCGTGCGTGGAACTTGCGATTGCTTCTCTACGCTTTTCTTGAGCGGCGAACGCTTTCTGGAACTTTGCAGTCTCATAGTTTTGGTTTTTGCTTATGCCATTCCGTCGCCGCTTCATACGCACTGGCGACGGCAAAGAGCGTTTCCTCGTCAAAGTCTTGAGCGATGAGCTGGAGACCAACAGGAAGACTCTCGGAGAATCCGCAGGGTACGGAAATTGCCGGAAGTCCGGCCACATTCACGGAAACCGTATAAATGTCGGAAAGATACATGGTGAGCGGATCGTCAAACTTCTCTCCGATGGAAAACGCGGTCGTGGGAGAGGTGGGCGTCACTATGCAATCCACATCCGCAAAGGCGTTGTCAAAATCACGGCGGACAAGGGTGCGCACCTGCTGCGCCTTGCGATAATAGGCGTCGTAATAGCCGGCCGAAAGCGCATAGGTTCCGAGCATGATGCGGCGGCGCACCTCGCGCCCAAAGCCGCGGCCGCGGGATTCAAAATACACGTCGCGCAAACTTTTCGCTTCCGGCGCCGAAAAACCGAAACGGATTCCGTCGTACCGCGCGAGGTTTGAGGACGCTTCCGCAGGCATCAAGACATAGTAAACAGCGAGGGCATACTCCGTGTGCGGGAGACTTACTTCTTTCACTTCGGCGCCCATTCCTTCAAGCTGCGCAATTGCCTCCCGCACCGCGGATTCAACCCCCGTATCCATTCCGGAAACAAAATATTCTTTGGGGATGCCGAGGCGCATCCCTTTTAAGCCCTTTTTGGGACGCGCTGGAGAGGCAAAATTTTCCTCACGAGTCGTGGCGTCTTTCGGGTCCTTGCCGATAAGGGCGTTAAACAGTTCGCGCGCATCCGAAACTGTTTTGGCAAAAGGGCCGATCTGATCCAAGCTTGACGCGAGCGCAAGAAGTCCGTACCGCGAAACGCGGCCATAGCTCGGCTTCAAACCGACGCAGCCGGTGAGCGCCGCCGGTTGGCGGATGGAGCCGCCGGTGTCGGAGCCAAGCGCCGCAAGGCACATATCTCCTGCAACTGCGGCCGCTGATCCTCCCGATGATCCTCCGGGCACGCGCGAGAGATCCCACGGATTTTTTGTCGCGCCGAAGGCGGAGGTTTCCGTGGAAGAACCCATGGCAAACTCATCCATGTTCGTTTTCCCCAAAAATACCGCCCCCGCTTCGCGAAGTTTGGCGATGACTGTCGCGTCGTAGGCAGCGGTGTAATTTTCCAAAATCTTAGAGCCGGCAGTGGTTCGCGTGCCGGCGACCGCCATGTTGTCCTTAACGGCAAGCGGAATGCCGGTCATTGGTCCGGCGTCCCCCGCTCCGATTCGTCCGTCGGAGAGCCGCGCCGCCTCCAGAGCGGTATCTCCATCAACCTGAAGAAAGGCGTGGATTTTTTCATCAACCGCCCGGATGCGCTCCAAACAGCTCTTTGTAAGTTCTACGGAAGAAAATTTCTTTTTCCGTAAACCATCGGTAGCTTCAGCAATCGTCAGTTCGTTCAACATAACGAGAAGTAGTTAGTAGCTAGTCCCGATGCTTCGGTCGGGATCCCGACTGCATTCTTAAAAATTTTAATCAAAGTGTCGGGAAAGTCAGAAGTTAAGGATTGACTACATTCACCGTACTAAAATTGGTAACTAGAAAACTGCCGGGGTTTCCACCAGATCGTCTTTACGGCGCGGCAGATTTTTGAGCAGCCGCTCGCGAGTTTCCCCATCGCATCCTTGCACGACGTCATCGCGAAGCGTCGCTCCGGTTGCAGCGTGCAGCGTCGGCGGAACACCGACGGTGTCCACCTCCTTGAGTTTGCCGATATATTCCAACACTGCGGACATTTGGTCGCGAAACTGTTCGCGCTCTTCTTCCGTGAGCGAAAGTCGCGCCAGTTCAGCAATGTGCGCGACTTCTTCTGTGGTGAGACGGGGCATAAACGAGTGGGTAGTCCCGACATTTCAGTCCCGATCGTAGTATCGGGACCGCAGTGTCGGGATAGGTAGGATGTAGAAGGTAGGCCGCAGGAAAGTGTAGCAAGAAGAAAGACAAAAAAGAAGGCTGATCATAAGACCAGCCGCGTGCGCTCGACGCTAGTGACCATTGCGAGATTCCCGATACTTGAATGGGTGTCCGCGCTCGCACTCGTAGAGGAAGATGTCGCGCCTGCGACCAATGAGGTTGAGCTCCTGCCCGCGCAGATAAGCGGTAAGCTGCACGGAAGACCGGCATGGAACCGGAACGCCGTTCCCGCTCACGTTCACCGGGCACCGATCGCCGTGGCGCATCTGCCGTTCGTTGCTCATCCGCACACTCCTCTCCATCGCGGCATACGCCTTTGGGAAGAACCGTGGGTTTTTCCTCCTTGCGTTTCGCCATGAGTATTCTCCAAGGCGCTACCTAGAGGATACCGTATTTTCCCATTAACCAGCAAGCTCGGTATTGCTTTGAAATGAAA
>JBBTXB010000102.1:0-2265 GCA_038062475.1 Patescibacteria group bacterium | reverse complement strand
GAGGATACCGTATTTTCCCATTAACCAGCAAGCTCGGTATTGCTTTGAAATGAAAGAGACCACCTGGTTTCGGTGGTCTCTTAGAGCAGCGGACGCCGCTCTATTTTAGTGGGTTACCCCTCGCCGCCGTGCTCGTGGTCGGGGTCCCGGGGGTCGTGCTCGTCCGCGTCGGAGTCAACGTGATCGGGGAGGTCGGAGTCGCTGTCCATGCAGTAGTGGCGACACCAGCCCTGACCGTCCTTCTCGCCACCGCACTTGCCGCAACGTTCGTCTGAGCGCACCATTGCCTGTCCTCCATTGAGGGAAAGAGCGTTTTTTCGCCTCCGCGCACTATGCACGAAGTACAACGTACGATATGCCAAAACTCGGATTTTGTCAAGCGTTACCGAATTCGCCCGAGGCGAATCGACAAGCCCGCCTAAGGGCGGGCAAGCTCAGGGAATAATTCTTACTCTATGAGCTTCAGAAACTCTTTCTCATCTATCGTTTTCACGCCCAGTTTTTTTGCCTTGTCGTACTTCTCCCCCGGCTCGGCGCCGATAACCACGTAATCGGTGTTTTTTGAGACCGAACTTGAAACGTCGCCGCCCAGTTCGCGGATGCATTTTTTTGCATCGTCCCGCGTCATACCCTCCAAGCCGCCGGTCAATACGAAAATCTTTCCCAGCAGCGGAAGGTGCGTACGCCGTTTCACTTCCCGCACGCGTACGCCTGCGTCCAGTAAATCATCAATCAACTTCTGATGTTCGCGCGCTCCGAGCCAGCCAGCGAGCTCGTCCGCAACCACCTCACCGATCCCGGGAACCGCCTCCACATCCTCCCGTTTTGCATGGCGAAACCTCATTAAGCTCCCAAAAGCATTGGCGAGATCCGTCGCCGTCTCTTCACCCACGTGCGTAATGGAGAGCGCGACGATAAAACGCGCAAAATCAATCTCTTTCGCTTTTTCTACGGAATCAATGAGATTCTGGGCGGACTTCTCCGCGAACCGCTCCACCTCCAGAAGGTCACCTTTTCGCAAACGGAACATATCCGCAGGCGTGGAGATGAGCCCCGCTTTCATGAGCGTCTCTACCGTCTCATGCCCCAACCCTTCAATATCAAACGCGCGTTTGGAAACGAAGTGAGCGAAGTACTTCAAATCTTTGGCAACGCAGCGCTGGTTTGAGCAGGTTATCGCAACCTCCCCCTCCTTCCGCGAAACCGCGTGTCCACAGGCGGGACACTTCGTCGGCGCGCGAATCGCTTTCTCCTTCCCCGTCCGCAACCGCGGCAAAACCTGCACCACTTTGGGGATGATGTCCCCCGCTTTCTCCAAAATCACCGTGTCGCCGATTTTCACTCCTAGCCGGAGAATCTCATCCATGTTGTGGAGCGTTGCGTGCTGAACGGTCGTGCCCGCGACCAACACGGGGTCCATCACGGCAACGGGGGTCAGCACGCCCGTCCTCCCCACCTGCCAGCGCACCTCGCGCACAATGGTGGTCGCCTGCTCCGGTGCAAACTTGTAGGCGATCACGCCGCGCGGGGTCTTGCCCACCACGCCCAATTTCTGGAACACCTCGTCGCGGTTCACGATGGCGACAATCCCGTCGGTCCAGTACGGAAGTTTTTCCCGTTTCTTTGCGATCTCTTCGTGATAACGGACGACCGCATCCATATTCGGACAACGACGATTCAACGGGTTCACGGTGATTCCCATGAGCTTCATGAGCTCATGCCCCTGCTCATGAGTCACCTGGCCGAAATTGCTCATGAGCGCGTAACCGTAGAACGACAGCTTGCGCGAGGCGGTGATGGTGGAATCAAGCTGGCGAATGCTTCCGGCGGAGACGTTCCGCGGGTTCGCGAATTTCGGTTCTCCCCTCTTCCCCTGCGCGCGATTCAACGCCTCAAAATTCTTTTTCGTCATATAACATTCGCCGCGGATCTCAATTTCGACGGAGAAATCGCGCAGGCGCTTGCGGCTGACGCGCTCGTCCATTCCTTCCCCAAACGACCGAAAAAAACGTTTAATTTCCGAATCGGTCGGGATGCGCAAACGGAGCGGAATTGCCTCAATGGTTTTAAGGTTTTGCGTAACGTCCTCCCCCACCTTGCCGTCTCCGCGCGTTCCCCCGATTGCCAGGAGTCCGTCGCGATAGATGAGCGAAACGGCCACACCATCCATCTTAATTTCCGCGTAGTAATCAAATTCTGCGCGCGGAAGCAGCCGCGCGAGGCGCTCCTCCCACTCCTTGAGTTCAAAAATTGCAAACACATCCT
>JBBTXB010000101.1:0-7595 GCA_038062475.1 Patescibacteria group bacterium | reverse complement strand
GATTTGGTGCCCGCCAAAGTCCGCCTCGGGCGGATTTAGGCGGGTCACACCAAGTCCCTCTTTGGGAAGATTGGAGAGGGATGGAGAACAAAAAATCGGTACTTTTGAGATTCCTTCAATACAGCCGAATTTGAAGGGAGAAACCTCAAAAACACCGATTTATAGCCAAAAAATGGCTTCCGCCAGATGGCGGATGACCTCTCCCCTGTCAATCCCGCTTTAGAGATAAGCCCCGACTTGATGTCGGGACTGCCGCCGTGCCTGCGGCAGGGCGGATCTCTAACGGGATCAATTGGAATGAACACGTTACACCCCTAGTATACACTGGGGCGGGGGTTTGTCAAGACCCTGGCAGCTAGGCGGGATGCCAGGAGGCCGAAACCGGCGAGAGCCAGGCCAGCGGGTAGTGTCCAAAGAAAATGGTCAAAAAAACCAATGGCCGCGAGCGCCACGACGAGCGCGCGCGCCAAGGGGTGGTTCCAAACACCACGGAGTAAAGATGTCATAACTCCAATGAGCGCCAGGAACCCCAGAAGACCGATCTCTACGATGGCGGAGAGTGCGGCATTGTGCGGCGGCTGATAGTGCCAGATGGGCGAGCCCGGAAACGCACGCGCAAGAGCAAGAGTGGCATTTCCCATTCCAGCGCCAAAGAACGGCTGTTCTTGAAAAACGCGCCAGGCGAATGTTACTCCATCCACGCGCTCTGAAATGGACTGCGCTTCAAGTCGGCCTTGCGCTGCAACGCGGGTTTGCAGGAGCGGGAAAGCGGCAAACCCAAGGAGTGAGGCAAGCGCAAACGCGGAGATAATGGCGGGTGCGGCTTTCTTCCAGCCGAACGAAACAAAAAGAAATGCCAACCCGAGAGCAGTGGCAACCCAAGCGCCGCGAGAAAAGGTGAAAAAGAGCGCGGCGCCATTTACCAAAAACGAAACGCTGGCGAATAGCCGGGGAGCGAAGCGAGTCGCGTGCGCCCAAAGCCATGCGGAGAGGACGACGGCGATCGCCAGAAATCCACCGAACACGTTCGGGTGCGGGAAGCTCCCATAGGCGCGGAGATATCGTCCAACGGAGGTCTCCACCACCGAATCCCCCAACGTAGAAGCATGATGGGCGGCGGCGCCCAGAAACGCGCTCCCCGGAACCTCCTGCATAAAAAATTGCCCGACGCCCAAAAGCGCCTGCGGGAGCATGCCGAAAAGAAAAGCATACGCGATCCCCCGCACGGAGACGTTTGCAAAAGAAGGAGCGGAGTAAGCGACGAAAAGCAGGACGAGGAAAAGTATCGCGCGCGAGAAGGCGAGGAGAGAATCATCCGCGCGCCAAGCGCCCCAAAGGAGAACGATTGCGAACAGTGCGAGCGGCATGAACCGCCTCCACCGAATATCTGATCTCGAGAGGAGAATGAAAAACAATATGCCGAGGAGTGCCTCGGCGACGGATACGGAAATTGTTCCGTACTGCCAGGCCTCTCCCCCGATGGCTCCCTCGCGGAGGATCAACCGCGCCTGCCACGGCAAAAGGAATGCCCACAGGAGGGTGAGGTATGCAGTGACGGATTTCATGTCGCTGAAACGGATGAAAGAAGCGAGGACACGCGTTCCTCCCAGAGAGAACGATACTGCGCCCTCCGATCGTCCGCGTGGCATTTAATGCGGGAGGCGGAAAGTACGATCTCCGTGCCGCGATTGGCGCGAGCGGAGAGCTCCGGCGGCAGGAGCTTCCGCTGAAGCCACTCTGCAAAAACTTCTGCGCGTTGCGGAACAAGACGCTCCAGAAATCTTGAAACTGCGGATGGAGAAAGAACGCTTCGCCGCGGCGAGGGAACCTTCGGTGCGGCGTTCGGGAATTGCTCGCGCGCCCAGGCATTGGCCTTCCAAAAATGCTCCATGACACCTCCGTCAACAAGGGGGACGAGCTCGGTCACCCACCACGCAAGGTAGAGATCGGGCGAGCCCGCAGGGCTTCGCGGAAGCGCCACATCGCGCAAGGAAAGCGCATCCGCACTCACAAAAAAATGAAGGCACACAGGATCGCGAACCGTTTCGCCGGGACGAAGCCGCAGAAGGCGCAGAAGACCTACGGCGAGTAGGCGCGCGGTCCAGAGCCGCCGTGGAGCGGCAATCAGAAACAGATCAACGTCCGAATCCTCGCGCGCATTGGAAACTGCCAAACTATTGCACACCGCGATTGCCCGAACAAACGGCATATGCCGGAGAAGTCGCGCCACGCGCCGAGCCCTGCGAAATTTTCGTTCTGCAATCCGGTAGCGCCGCGCGCGTTCGTTGCAGTCAACCCCGTTAGAAGCCGGAGTAGAGCTTGTGGCGCCTGAACTGAGGGTTGGACGCACGGAGGCGCCTTCCGGCTCGCGTCCACTGATACCATTGGGTAACGCTTGGCTTCTAACGGGGTCAACCATGCTGGTTGGAAGAAAAAATAATCCGCGTTCCTCGCGCACGATGCCGAGGGACGCAAGATCGGAAAGGGCTTTCGCCACCGCAGAGACATGGACTCCTCGTGGCGCGGATGGCGCGGAGACCAGACCGCGCCAGACCTCAAGCGCAGAGAGCGGATAGGAAACGCCTTCCGCAAAGGCAAGGGTTGAAATCACGGCCCGCCGGAGATTGTCCATGGCTGGATCGGTTAAGAATTGGTTGGCGCGATTTGAGGAGCAACTCCCTGTTTTCGTTGTACCCCTGACATCACCGCGACCACTGCGTCATCAACAATCATGCGCGTCCTATCAATGGATACGACTTGCGCGCGGCTGACTAAAAATTTCGCTCCCAACCCGAACAGTCGGCGAGCACGGACACTGTACGAATAAATTTGCTGACTGCCCGCTTCAATCTCAAGCTCCGCGATGTGGCCCAAAAAATTCCCGCTCTTCGTAACCACAGAGAGACCGATGAGCTGGCGGTGGCTCACAAGCATGTTACGATTTTTTATTTTTTCCTGAACCGAGACGCACGAGCTCGCGCATACGCGACTTGAAACTCAAACGATCCTTTTCGTGGAGGACGTAGTGCTGTTGAATGATGGCGAGAAGGTTCGTCATCAGCCAATAGAGAGCGAGGCCGGCCGGCAGCGATGCGGAGATAAAAAATGTGAACGCCGGCATCATATAGCGCATCTGTTTGTTCATCGCGGCGAGACTACCCTCGTCTTTGCTCCCCGGCTTTCCAGCAACCGCGCGCGGCGGCGGCATTATCGGCATCATTTTTGCCTGACCATACTGGGCAAGCGCGGCGAGGAAAGCGAGCGCAAGAGAAGGTGTTGCCAAATTTACAAATCCCAAAAAAAACGGATGAATCGTTCCCGGATTCGGAATAAATGAATATAAAAGATCGAGCCGTGAATCCAAAATGTTCCGCAAGGCGCTATAGAGCGCTATCAAAATCGGCAGCTGCACCAGCACCGGGAGGAGGGAGGAGAACGGACTCACTTTCTCCCGACGATACATCGCAAGCGTGGCGCGCGCGAGTTCCTGTTTTTGATCCTCCCCCTTATGTTTCTCACGCAATTCTTGAATTTTTGGCTGCAAATCTTGAAGTGCCCGCTGGGAACGGAGTGCTTGCGCCGAAAATGGAAGGAGAATGAGTTTCGCAGCGATTGTAAGCAAAATAATAGCAACGCCGAGATCATTTCCCGGAAGCGTGTCGTAGAGCCAAACGACAAAGTTGAAAATCGGCTGCGTGAAAACGGTGGTGAAAATTCCCATCCCGTTAGAAGTCAGCCCGAGGCGGACGGCTCTGCGAAATTATGGCTACAAATTGTTTGGCAATCATGGATGCAACGTTGCTAAACACTCCGAAGTCCGCCCGAGGCGGACGGCTTCTAACGGGACCCATGCCAATAGTATACCCCGCCTAAGTTTTTGCGCATACCTAACTACTACAGATGCGTTGTTAGGCCGAGAGTACACGAATCTCTGTACCAAAATTTAATCCAGATGCTTGCCGTGGCGCAAAAATTTAGGCGGGCTGCTCGGGCGCCACGGCCTCCTCGGGAGCGGGGGCGGCAGATAGAGCGCCTTCCTCCGCCACGACCTCCCCGTCAACCGACGGATTCGGCGCTTCCTCGACCGATGAAGCCGAGGGCGTCTCACCCCCATCTTCCACGATGTTAATGACGGAATCGGTCAAACGCGCGGCAAGATGAACATTCTGTCCGCCACGGCCGATCGCCAACGAAAGCTGCTCGGCAGCAACGAGTACGCGGGCGATTTTCGTCTCCGGATCGTAGAGAACGCGCAGCACCTTTGCGGGCGAGAGGGCATTCCCGATAAACCGCGTCCGATCTTCATCCCAGGTGATAATGTCAACTTTCTCTCCGCCGAGTTCGCTGATGATGGTTTGGATGCGGCTGCCGCGCTGGCCGATGCAGGATCCGACCGGATCAACATTTTCCTGCATTGAAGCGACCGCGACTTTAGAGCGCGATCCTGCATCGCGCGCTATCGCCTTCATAACGACAACTCCGGAGGCCACCTCCGGAATTTCCAGTTCAAACAGTTTCCGCACCATATCAGAGTGCGTGCGCGACACGCGAATTTCGGGGCCGCGGGGCGTAAGCATGACGGAGGAGACATACACCTTAATGCGGTCTCCGGGCATATAACGCTCACTGGGGATGGCATCCTCCGGTGTCATCGCACCGGTTACCCGACCCAGATCAACAAGTACGACTCCCCCCTCACGCCGCTGCACAATGCCGTTTACCACGGTATGTTCTTTTGACTTGAACTCGTCAAACAGCGTGTTGCGTTCTGCTTCGCGAAGACGCTGTAAAATAACCTGCTTCGCAGTCTGTGCCGCCATGCGTCCGTATGCGGCAGGAATCTCCAATTCCATGCGCAACTCTTCATTGACTTCTGCATCCGGCTTCACGAGCTGCGCTTCCGATTGGGAGAGGTGGAGCTTGGGATTAAATTTCAAAACATCCGCCTCAGCACTGGCGGAACCTCCCGTGGTTTCTGCCGGAGGCGTGAGGACTTCGGGTGACGCCTCTCCGCGGGCAATGGCCTCCCGCAGCGCCGCAAGGCGCTCTTCTTCTTTCCGCGCCTCTTCAGCGAGTTCGTCAGAGACCACAGTTTTCACGTCAAAAACCCGCGAGGTAGCGGTCTCGGAATCAAATTCAACTTTGATATTTTGATTCTTCTTCCCGAAATCCTTTCGATAGGCGGCGGCGAGCGCGGCCTCAATTGTTTGCAGTACCACTTCTTCGGGAAGATTTTTTTCTTCGCAAATTTGTTTAATCGCTTGGGCAATCGGGGATGCCATAGGAGAGTATGTAGAACGTAGTGAGTAAGAGTGTTATCACTTTTGATGCGACTGCATCAAAAGTGATACACGAAAATGGAGCCCTAGAACGAAAGCGACTCGTTCATGTGAACGAGTCTGCGAAAAGAACTGTAGCACAGGGGCGCTCGCGTGTCAATCCCGTTAGAAGCCAACCGAGCGCGTTGGAACAAAATTACCGAAGCGCGGAGCGCGCCTTGCGGCTTTAATCTGCGTAAACTAACGACTGCCTTTTGCTTCTAACGGGATCAAATCGTGCCCTCTTCTCCAACCGCATTTCGGTAATGGCGCACTGACGCGCGACGATCGCTCTGATCAAGTTCAAGGGACACTACGTCAATCCGATAGTCGTCAATTCCTTGCGCCACCGCGTACTGCTTCACCGCACGAAGAAGCCTCCTGATTTTTCCGGCATGTATGGCATCCTCGGGGGTCCCGTATCGCGCGTTCGTACGCGTTTTCACCTCAACAAATACCGTAGTTTTTCCGTCGCGCGCGACGATGTCTATCTCCCCATACCGCGGACGATAGCCGGTCTCAAGAATCCGGTAGCCCTTGCGGATAAGATATTCCGCGGCGATTCGTTCGCCGAGCGCGCCCGTGGTCTCCGCGTTCATAAGAGGTCTATGCCTTCATGAAAATGAGTCCGTAATGATATTGTCCTGCGTCAAACTCTTTTTCAAGTTTGTAACCGAGTTGCGCCGCATCGGCCTGTGTAGCTTCCGAGGGGCGACGATCTTTCGTCGGAGGACCGAACGGCGCCGCAGTCGGCTTCCAATCAACGACAAGGAGCTTGCCGCCATTCTTCAATATCCTCCACGCTTCCTTGAGCATTCCGAGCTTGCCCCGAACATTCACAAGTAATGCCCGATCAACGCTGTTGTCAGGAATTTTCGTTCCGCCGTAGACTTCAATATCAGCCCAGACCTCTTCCACGTTCGCCGCTCCTTCTATCTTCCGCCGGCTGTCAATACCCGCAAGCGCCGATTTCAAAATATCAATGGCGTACACCTTGCCCTTCATGCCGACCATCCGTGCGGCAGGAAATACAAAGTGACCGGACGTCCCGCATCCAAGATCGGCAACGAACATGCCTTCGGCAAGGCCGAAGGAAGTAAGAATTGCCGGTGGATCCAGCACCTCTCCTCCGCTTGGAATGTAAGGCATAAATTTGAGAAGGTAGAACGTAGAAGGTAGGGGGTAGGGTGGCGCGCGCCGCCGATCGTTCTCGTCCTACATTCTACCTACTACCTCCTACCTACTAATTTCACTGCGGTGCCAATCCTCGGAAGAGCGGTCCGAAAATCCCAAGGACCAACCCTCCAAGCAGCCCCGTCATTCCGAGAAACCCTATAATAATTATAGCAAGACCGATGAGTTTATAAAACAGCCGCGAACCGCCGTCGGCGCCAAGGTGTTCCTCGGCCCATGGAACTTTGCCAAAATTTTGGAGAAGCCACTCGGATTTCATGACAAAGAGCGTCCCGACGACGACTCCCAAAAGTCCTAAAATAATGAACATTGAAGCCTTGCTTTTGTTACGAGTTATCAATCGCCTTGGCTACCCGCTTTCCCGAGCACGTAAAAGCCATGTTTAACTACTCCACCTTTATATTTGGACTCGAAAAAATTTCTATCAACAACTTTCAGACCCAAAGAAGAAAAGTAATCCTCCCACTCTTTGTCGCTTCGGTAGTTATGCTCTTCATCTTTACCTTCTAGATTTACCTTTCTATCCATTTCTTCCGTGAAAGATCTTTGTTCTGCGGTTTCGACCAAATCTTCGGCAACAAAAATGCGGGTATTTTCTCCTTCATGAGTGACTCGTATCGCTTCTCGAAGTGCTTTATCAATATCTTGCATGCTCATATGGTGCAAGGCAAAAAAGAAACTTACCCCATCAAAACTATTCTCGCGAAACGGTAAGTTTTCTGCTTGTGCCCACATAAAATCCATGGGGTTTTTCTCGCTTTCCCGTTCCCTCGTTTCCCCCATCCGTTTCTGCACCCGACGCAACGGCTTATCCCCAACGTCTATACTTGCAGTTTTGATTTGCCTTCCCTCGTTCTTGAGGTCATTTTCAATTAACTCGATAATGTGACCCTTGCCTGTTCCTACATCAAGATATGACCCGCCATCCTTTAAATATTCTTTAACACGGGTTTGCGTAATTATTTCTTTGGCTCGCTCTCGAAGGAATCTATCTACCGGCGGTAACTCTGAGATTGCATGAATGATTTTTTCCTTCCACCCGAAATTTTCTGGCATATAATTATACAAAGCCGTATGGACGGT
>JBBTXB010000100.1:0-1947 GCA_038062475.1 Patescibacteria group bacterium | reverse complement strand
CTCCGGAATGTTTCCAAACGGTACGGAGTACGAATCCAACACGCCTCCTCATTCCGTTCGGTAATCCAGCCGTCAACACCGAGCTCCACTTTCCCCAACTGCGTACACACCATATAGCGCGGAATAATGCGGCCGCTCGCGCGCGAGCGCAGCTCTGCCCGCAGCTGCAGCCCGCGTTCAATCGTGGTGCGGAAATGCGCGGCGCCCAAGAGCGGTTCGCAGTGAAAGAGGTAATACATCTCAACCCCGCGTTCGTGTAAGCCGCGAAACAACGCTTCCAGCGTTCCAACCTCGTCGTTAATACCTTTCAAAAGCACTGTTTGATTATAAACACGAAGCCCCGCGCGGAGAAGGCGAGTCACAGCTCCCGTACTCTCGGACGTAATCTCGTCGGGGTGATTAAAGTGCGTCGCGATCTCAACCGCCTTGCCTTCTTCCGGCCTGTTATACGCAGAAAGCATCGCCGCAAGTTCATTGGTAATTCGTTCGGGGTCATATGCGACAGACCTTGAAGCGACGCGGATAACGCCAACGTGCGGAATCTCGCGCAAGCGCCGCAGCAAGTCGTGAAGGCGCACCATATTCATGAGCGGATCCCCGCCGGTCACGAGCGCTTCTCGAATGCGCGGATCGGAAGCGATGTAGGCAACCGCGCGCTCCACATGGCTCTCGGCCATCGCAAGCGGCTGCTTTGCGTAGGCGTTAAAATAATTTTTCCGAAAACAAAAACGGCAGTACGCCGGACACTGATTAACCGGCAGGACAACGACACGATCCAAATACATGCGCTCAAGCCCCGGCACGCCCGTCGCCATGACACCCTCCCACGTAAAGCGCACGCCGCGCGTATCAAGCTCCCGAGGGTCGGGCAAAAACTGCCGCGCAACTGCCTCTGACCGGGCACACAGTTCAAGAAGGTAACGGCTGAACCGCACCTCGTATTCCTTGAGAACGGTTTCTATCTTTACCCGATCCTCCGCCGACATTCCCGCATACGCCGGAAAATATCGGACAAGCTCATCCCATTGTTTGATCGGTACTGACGACATAAGCGATTACCGTATCACGCCTAATGCCGGCTGCCAAACATAAAACCCCCTATTTTTAGGGGGGTTTTATGGCACAGTCTGTTCGGGTTTATTGTCCGGTGCCCGTAGCGCTGGAATTCGTATTTTCATCCTTGTCTTTCTCCTTGTCCTTTTCCTTGTTTTCCCGACGCTCCGGCTTCTCCGCCTTTGGCTTCCGGACATCAACATGCGTCGCGGTCAGCACTTCCGTACGCGCGTCAAAGATTCCGCGCGCAGATGCGCGCATCCCAACCGTCAGATCGGCGAAGGTCTTCATCTCACCGCCAATCACGATCTTTGTTTCTGCCGTCGTCTTTACTTTCACTTCTCCGCGTTCGGTCTTAATAACAATGGTGTCCGGCGCGGCGATGGAGGAGATGGAACCGGAAACGGAGCGCCGCTGAATCTTCGCCGAGCGGTCATGGACTGCTCGCGCCTTGCAAGCAAGCGGGGTTTCCGCGCTCGTCTGGCAGAGCACGCGCAACAGATCGCCAACCTTCAAGTCACTCACCGTCATCCGGTCGCCACCGCGAGAGAGAAAGCGTGTTTCGCCGCTCGTCGCAACTGTCCACTCAATTCCCCACACCTTCACTTTAAGAGTGTCGCCGGAAACGGAGGTCAACTCGACGTTCTGCATGACAACATGCCCTTGAGGGTTCACGGATAGAGATTGCGGCATAGTTTCGGCCGCAATGGCAACGCCGGAGAGTGCCAAGGTAAGAACCCCCGCCGCACCGGCTCGTTGCGCGATTTTCACTAAATTATACATGGTCTTTTCACCCCCTTTCAAATATTAAGACGCAGAACTGCACTCTTTCTTACATTGAGACTGTAGAAAAACGCACCTTTATCCCCCCACCTTCCCGAATACCCCGCCTAA
>JBBTXB010000099.1:0-20795 GCA_038062475.1 Patescibacteria group bacterium | reverse complement strand
ATCCCGTTAGAGGCCGCCCTCCCGACACAGTCGGGACGGCTACGACCGTCTTGGGGCGATCTGCCTCTAACGGGATTGATCCGAAGAACAAACGCCGCCTCATCCGCGCGCTTGAAGTTTGTATCAAAACCGGAAAGCCGTTTTCTGCGTTACGCGAAAAAGGGGAGCCGCTTTTTGATGCGCTTCTTGTAGGAATCCGTATACCGCGGCAGAAACTGTACGCCCGCATTGATGCGCGGGTTGATGCGCAGATGCGCGCGGGCTGGCTCAAAGAGACGGAAGCGGTGTTGCAGAAACTGCGGCGACGGTTACCAGAGCGAGAAATTTGGAAACTTCCAGGAATGAGCGGTTTGGGTTATCGCGAGTTGGGGGCGCATCTCCGCGGAAAAACTACGCTCCCCGAGGCGGTGGCGTTTATCAAACGCGACACGCGCCGCTATGCGAAGCGCCAACTCACTTGGTGGCGCCGCGAGAAGCGCATCCACTGGGTTCGCACCGGACCAGAGGCAGAGCGGCTCGCGCGGGCGTTCCTGTACACCCCTTGACTTCGCGCGCTCGTTGCGGCACGCTTTATCTTCGGTCTTTGAACGGAGAAAAATCATGAGAGCAAAGAAGGTCGCGCAGATCAGCGCGTTCCTCGGGTGCCTGTTGCTTATTGCGGCCAATGTCTTGGCAGTTCGATTCGGTTTTGCCACCGACATCATGGAGTGGGGGGAAGAGAGCGTCCAGAACGCCGCTGTGGTTTCTCCCATCTTTGTGGTGACATGGGTGGCGCTGCGGGGAGTCGTCGCGCTGGGAAGGTGGATCTTGAGGAGCGGGCGCGAAAGGAGAGGTGCTTGAGACACCGAAGCCACAGTCTCGTTCTGATTTTTCTCGCGGGCGCGGGTTGCATCGTCCCACCGATCGTTCCTGAACCATCGGCCCCGGACTCCGGAACAACGGATTCCGCCGTGCCGAGCGACGCCTTTGCGCCCGAGGAGCTTCCCGGCACATGGGAAATTCTCACCTGGGCAGACATCCAACCGGACGACGCTTTCGTCATCTACCCGAACGAAGACTACGACTTCGTGGGAGTTCTTGATCTGACGCCGGACCCGGCCGATCCGCTCTCGGGCGAATTCGTCTGGAGCGCGACGATTACGGATCACGCGGGCGAGAGTGTTGCGCTCGCGGAGGAGGGTCTCTTTGCAATCTGGCCGGAACAGGAGCTCATCTTGAACCCGCCGGGCTACGTCTTCTACCAGTTTGACTGGTGGGTGAAGGACGAAACGCTTTTCCTCAAGTACGTCTGGTGGAAAGAAGACTGGCCCGTCGCCATGACATTGCGCCGGATGCGTTGACTACTCACGGGGGTCGTGATAATGAAATACTACCCTCTCAATCAGGAGATAGCCGTGAAAAAGTTCGGTCGGTTCGCCTCTGTGACGTTGGTGCTTCTCGTACTCATCGTCGCGACGTCGCTCGTTGTGTACTCCGGATTGCCTGCGGGCCTCCTCGAGTGGGGAGCGGAAAGCTTTCTGGCGGCAGTTGCGGTTTCCACTCTCATTGTTCTTGGCGAGCTTGTGATCATCGGCGTCGCTTTTCTCATCGCCTACATCTTGTTGGGCACATGGGTGATGGGGAGAGGCTAAGATCGTTAAGCCAGTTCACCCAGCATGAGTCGCACTGCCCATAGATAGGCGGCACAACCTCGATCTCGATCGAGGTTTTTCTTTTAGGCCGAACATTGTATTATAAAGGCAGTGCGTCGCGAATTACGAATTTTGAATTAGGGTTGTCTGGCGTTTTCCATAATTCATGATTCATACTTCATAATTCCAACCAAATGATCGGTGTCTTTGATTCCGGCGTTGGCGGGCTCACGGTGCTGCGGGAGCTCATGAAGCGGCTCCCGGGGTATTCGTTTGTCTATTTTGGCGATACTGCGCGAACGCCCTATGGAAATAAAAGTCCGGAAACCATAGAGCGCTACGCTCGGGAAGACGCCGAACTCCTCATTCGGGAAGGGGCAAAGCTCATCGTCGTCGCCTGCAATACCGCGAGCGCGCTTGCGGGGGAGAGTTTGCGGAAAGAATTCCCCGTGCCGATCTTTGATGTTATTGCGCCTGCTGTGCTGCGCGCCGCGGCGGAGACGAAGAGCGGAAAAGTCGGCGTCATCGGCACTCGCGCCACCATCGGGAGCGGCGTTTACCCGGAGCGGTTCCGTGTGAGTTATCCGAATGTGA
Source organism: Patescibacteria group bacterium (assembly GCA_038062475.1). Lineage (GTDB taxonomy): Bacteria > Patescibacteriota > Patescibacteriia > JBBTXB01 > JBBTXB01 > JBBTXB01. The sequence continues at coordinate 18,570 of JBBTXB010000099.1, read as the reverse complement.
AAGTGTTCTCCCAGGCCTGTCCGCTCTTTGTGCCGCTCGTGGAAGAGGGCTGGCTCGGAAAAATCGAGACAAAGCAAATCATTCGCCGCTCGCTTGCCCCGCTTCGCCGCGAGAACATTGATACCCTCATCCTTGGCTGTACGCACTATCCACTTCTCGCTTCCGCGATCGCGCAGCGCATCGGTCGCCGGGTGCGTCTGGTGGATCCGGCTGCGGAAGTGGCGGAGACGGTCGCGCGCTACCTTGGGACATATCCGGAAGTCGCCTCAACTCTCTCGCGCTCGGGCTCTGTTCGCATTTTGGTTTCCGACCAGACTCCGGCGTTTGCCCGTTTGGCGGAGCGCGTGGTGGGAAAAACCCTGCCGATTGAACGAGTTATCCTGTAACGCATGTTCACCCTGATTATTTTTTTACTCATCTTCGGACTCCTCGTCTTCGTGCACGAGTTCGGCCATTTCGTTATGGCGAAACGCGCCGGAGTTAAGGTTGAGGAATTCGGATTCGGATTTCCGCCGAAAATGTTCGGCTTCAGGCGCGGCGAGACGCTCTACTCTTTGAACTGGATTCCGCTCGGCGGATTCGTGAGAATCAAAGGCGAGTCCGGGGAAGCGCGCACCGACCCGCGGTCATTTGCCGCGCAAGGCATCGGAAAGCGGGCTACGATTCTCCTCGCGGGCGTGGCCATGAATTTCATTCTCGCTGCCGCGCTCCTCACCATCGGTTTTGTGGTTGGACTTCCGAAAATCGTTGAGGATCTTCCGTCTGCTGCCAGGGTACGCAATCGCGAACTCCAGATTTTTCAGGTACTTCCGGAATCACCCGCAGCGCGCGCGGGGCTCACGGCCGGAGATGCGATTCTGCGGGTGAACGACACCTCCGTTGCCACACTTGAAGATTTTCGGAACGCAATTGAACGCGCCGGCGCTCGCGCTGAAGTCCAGTATCGGAGGGGGAATGAAATGGCATCTGTAGTCGTTACCCCCGAGGCGCTTCGGGAGACCGGTCGGCCCGGCATCGGCGTCGGTATGAGTGCAACGGGCATCGTCTCCTACCCGTGGTATCTCGCCCCGTTCTACGGCACAATGGAAACGGTTCGTTACGTTCGCGAAGTGGCGATGGCCCTCGCGGCCCTTCTCGGGGGACTTCTGTTTACCGGGCGCCTTACCGTTGACCTCTCCGGTCCGGTCGGGATTGCCGTTGCCACAGGCGAGGTTGCGCGGCTTGGCTTCGTCTATCTTTTGCAATTTACCGCGCTTCTTTCCGTGAATCTCGGCGTCATCAATGTCCTTCCGATCCCTGCGTTGGATGGCGGGCGGCTTCTCTTTTTAGGAATTGAGGGGGTGCGCAGGCGACCCGTCTCGCCCCGGATTGAAGGACTTTTTATTCGGATCGGATTTCTCCTCTTAATGCTTCTGGTGCTTTTTGTGACCTATCATGACCTTCTCCGCTATGGAGCGGGCTTGTTTCGCGGGTTAGGCACTTAGGTTGGATATGCCCAGTAATACAACCTCGACCCATCGAGCACCGATCGCGATGAATGCTCGATGAACGTAGAAACACATTTTTATGAAAATGCGTGTAGTTACCATGAGCTCTCGATTAACCTGCAACTCGACGTACCGTCGAGGTTGATATACTGGGTATGGAAAAAGAATTGGAAAAGATTGTACAAAACGCGCATGCGGCATTGAACGCTGCGACAGGAATGACTGATGTGGAGGCGGTGAGAATCGGCGTGCTCGGGCGCAAGGGGACGCTGACAGCGCTCCTGCGAGGAATCGCGGAGCTTCCCGCCGAAGAGCGGCCGGCAGCCGGGGAGCGGGGGAATGCCGCGCGCGGCCAGATTGAAGCCGCGATCGCCGAACGACTCAAGGGACTTCAAGGAGTAACGGAGGCGGAACTCGCCGACCGCGAGTGGATTGATGTTACCGCTCCGGGGGCGCGTCCGCCGCAGGGCCACCTTCATCCCGTATCTGCCGCAATCCGCGAGATCGGCGCGATTTTTGGGTCGCTGGGATTCCAGCGCGTGCGCTATCCCGAAGTGGAATGGGATTATTACGCGTTTGAATCGCTCAACATGCCTCCGGACCACCCGGCTCGCGACGAGTGGGAGACATTCTTTATAGCGGAAAGCGGAAAGGATAAAGCGGAAAGAATTGCGGAACACCCGAAGTACGGGAAGATGGTGCTTACGCCCCACACATCTTCCGGTCAGGTGCGGGAGATGGAACGGGTGAAGCCCCCGATCCGCATGATGAACATTTCAAAATGTTACCGACGGCAGTCCGATGTTTCGCATGTTCCCATGTTCCACCAGTTTGAGGGACTCCTCATTGACGAAGTGGTGTCAGTGACGCATTTGCGCGGAGTACTCCAATATTTCGCGCATGAATTTTTTGGGCCGGAACGGAAAACGCGGCTGCGACCGTTCCATTTCCGGTTCACCGAACCGAGCTTTGAGGTTGATATCTCCTGCGGCGTCTGTGGCGGAAGCGGTCGGCTTCCAACCGGCGGAAAATGTCGCCTCTGTAAAGATGGCTGGCTTGAGCTCGGCGGCGCCGGTATGGTCCATCCGAATGTGCTGCGCGCCGGCGGGATTGATTCACGTCGTTACTCCGGTTTCGCCTTCGGCTGGGGCGTAGAACGAACATGGATGATGAAAACGGGCGTGAACATTGATGATGTCCGCCTGCTGTATAAAAATGACATACGGTTCTTGAGACAGTTTTGAAATATGAATTTAGTGCTCTTGTTTGTTGCCCAGCTGATCTACGGCCTCTCTGATCTGGGGAAGAAGATCATTCTGCAGAGAACGGGGTTTGGGTGGCACTTGCTTGGGAATATTCCGTTTATTGCGGTTAGTTTGGCGGCGCTCCTTGGTTTTGCCGTTCAAATGTTCGTGCTCTCCCGCTACGAGTTTTCAAAGACGATTATCACGCTCGGAGTGCTCGCGGTATTGATCTCGACCGCGCTCGGAGTGCTGGTGCTCCACGAGCGGCTGACGGCATTGAATGCTCTCGGCGTTTTGTTCGCGGTCGCCGCGATTGTTTTTCTTCAGCTCAAATAGTATGGATGTGCGGACTTCATATAATTGGCTTAGGGAATATGTTGAGACGAAATTCTCGCCGGAGGAATTCGCGCGCCGCGTTTCGCTTTCCGGCCCGTCGGTGGAGCGCATCGAACGGCTTGCGGAGTCATTCGCAAACATGGTCGTGGGGCGTGTTGAGGAAGTGAAGAAGCACCCGAATGCCGATAAGTTGCACCTCGCTCGCGTAAATTTCGGTTCCGAAAGCAGAGAGCTTGTCTGCGGTGGAACAAACCTTCGGGAAGGGATGCTAGTCGCCGTGGCGACCCCGGGCGCGCGCGTGCGCTGGCATGGCGAAGGCGAGTTTGTCGCCCTGGAGGAGGCGGAGATTCGCGGCGTGAAGTCTACTGGCATGATCTGCGCCGCGAACGAGATCGGCCTTGCGGACATCTTTCCCATGGGTGCCGCTCATGAAATTCTTGACCTCTCCGAAACGCGCGCCAAGCCGGGCATGCCGCTTGCCCGCGCGTTGGGGCTTGACGATGCGATTCTTTCCATTGAGGTGACCGGAAATAGGCCGGATGCCATGAGTGTGGTCGGGCTCGCGCGGGAAGCCGCGGCGATTCTGGGCGCACAGTTCCTTTGGAAGGAGCAGAAGTTGCCAAAAGTCGCGGGGAAGTACCCCGAGGGGTACAAGCACCCTGAGGGGCACAAGTACCCCGCGGGGTACAAGACCGCGCTTTCGGTGCGCATCGCGACGCCGGGGCTCTGTGCTCGCTATGAAGCAGCGCTTGTGCGCGGCGTTGAGGTTCGGGAATCCCCGCTGTGGATGAAGCGGCGGCTTGCGAGCGCTGGGGCGCGTTCAATCAATTCTATTGTTGATATCACGAACTACGTTATGCTGGAGCTTGGTCAGCCGATGCACGCCTTTGATGCACAGAAGCTTACGGGAGGCATTGTGGTGCGAAAGGCGCGCGCCGGAGAGAAGATCAGGGCGCTTGATGGGAAGACCTATGTACTCGCGCCCGACATGCTCGTCATTGTCGACGCGGAAAAGCCGGTCGCCATCGCCGGAGTGATCGGCGGAGAAGAGTCTGCGGTGGGGACAGAGACGCGTGAGGTGGTGTTTGAGTCCGCTGCCTTTGATCCGGTGTCCGTGCGCCGTACCTCGCGCGCGTTGGGTATTCAAACTGATTCTTCGCTCCGATTTGAGAAGGGTCTTTCTTCCGAGGGAACGGCGTCCGCGCTTGCTCGCGCTGTGGAGCTTTCCGGTGGAGAACTTGTGGCGCACATTGATCGGCGTACAAAGCCCCATCGCCAAAAGACGGTTCGGCTGCCGTTCGCGGACGTCTCGCGCGCGATCGGCGTCGCAATCCCTCCCGCGCGCATCAAAAAGATTTTGCAATCATTAGGTTTTGCCGTTTCATTGCGTTCTGGAGCGCTCGTGGCGCGCGTCCCGCACTACCGCGCCCTTGATATCGAGAGCGGCCGCGATCTAGTTGAAGAGATCGCGCGAATCTACGGCTATCACAATCTTCCGGCGGTTATCCCGTCGGGGGAAATTCCGGTGCGTCCTCGCGACGCCGAATTCGTTTGGGAGGATCATGTGCGCGAAGCGCTCCACGGAGCTGGGTACACGGAAATCGTAAGTTATTCGCTTGTTTCAAAATTAATGCTTGAGCACGTTGGCATTCCCCCCACGGAACCCCTGTGCCTGGCGAATCCTTTGAGCGCCGATCTTCTCTATCTGCGTACGGAGCTCCTTTCCTCCATGCTTGCGACGATTGCGGAAAACCAAGGGCATGTTCAGAGCGGCGCACTGTTTGAGGTGGCGCACGTGTATCTGCCGCGCACGACCGATCTTCCCGACGAAGTTTCTCGCGCTCTCGCTGCGGTGTTCGGCTTCGGCCGTGAGCTCAGCCGAAACGGGGAGGGTTCCTCCGGCGATCTTTTCTATGCTGCAAAAGGGTTTGTCGAAGGATTTTTTTCGCGACACGGAATCGCTGGTTTGGGTTTTGAATCGGTTGCTCATTCCTCGCATATCTTTCATCCCGCGCGGCAGCTCGCGGTAATGATGGGAGGGGAACGGGTTGGCGTGATTGCCGAAGTGCATCCGCGCATCCTCCGCGCGTTCGGAGTTGATCATCGCGTCGCTGTTTTTGATCTGGACATTCGCGCATTCGTCTCTCGTATGAACACCAAACGTTCGTATGAGCCGATACCGCTGTACCCGCCCGGAAAGCGCGATGTTTCGTTCGTCGTCCCCGCGCGGACTCCTTATGCCGATATTGTTCGGTCGCTCCTCGGCGCAGATCCACTCCTTGCCGCCGCCGAGCTTTTTGACACCTATACGGGCCGCGGAATTCCGGAAGGAAAGAAAAGCATGGCGTTTCACTTGGAATACCGGCTTCCGGTGCGGACGCTTACGAATGAAGAAGTAGATGCCGCGCATGAGCGCGTTCTCCACGCCATGCGGAAAGAATTCGGCGCCACGATTCGCGTTTGACGCGCATTTAATTTGTAGCGGGGAGGGACAAATTTTTTGATTGTCCTAAAGACACCAGAAATACGCTATAGCGGATTGTTGGGGCATTGGTTTTCATGTCTCACTTTTTTGGTCTGAGTCTAGGAAGCTCGAAGATCGAATTCTTCGAGGAGCCAATGGTCTTGCGGAAAGCGGTCGGTAGTGAGATACAGCGCATCATGCCGAACGCCGTAGGCGGTGCGAAGGAGTTCCAAGATTTCTTCGCACTCGAAGGGATAGATCCAGACGCTGTCCTGCAGCCGCGCGAAGCCAAGCCGGCGAAGAGCTCCCCGGATCGCGTCGCGGCGTTGCTTTCGTTCTTCGCGCACATCAAAGAGAACGACTCTCCATTTTTCGTCCCAACGCTTCGGCTGCGGAATCGTCGCGTTGCGGAGGAGGAAGCGGTTCAACGCCTCGCGCCCTTCTTCCGTGATGGCGTAAAATGTTTTTCCGTTTCGGCGAATAAGTTTGATGAGCCCGCGCTGTTGCAAACGCTTGGCGGCTCGCGAGAGAACGTACGTTCGGCGTTTTTCGTCAATGTTTAGGACGTAGGGAATGAGTTGGGCGACATTCGGCGCGACCAGCGACGCCGAAACAAGACCAAGTGCCGCGACAGCTTTGAGTACGTTGAATGCAACCTCTAATTTTTGCGTTGTGGCTTTTTTTGCGGCATGAGCAGTTCCGGTGAAAATATGTCTCGACTTTCCTACTGTTCGATTGTTGTTGATCTTTTTGATTTTATCCCCCAAGACTCACTGACACCAATTTTACGCTATAGCGTAAAATTGGGGAATGGGACGCTCGGGCGCGGCGGAAGGAGGGGATTTTGAGGGAGGAATTCCGCCGCGCCCGAGCGGACTTTTTGTTAACGTCTGGAATTTGCTATACTCTATTTTAGACCCCCTATTCATCATTCCCAGTTCCCGATTATGGACCTTGCCGCCAAAGACATTCTCTATCTTGCGCTTGCGATCGCGGTGCTCTGGCTCGCGGTGTTTTTGTCGCTTGCGCTCTACCATATCATTGGGATTCTTCGCGACGCGCATCACTTTACCCATGACTTCCAGGAGCGCATTGATCGTTTTGAACACACCGTTCACCGTCTCCGCGAGAAATTTGAGCATTCTACGGCAACCATGCTTCTTTTGGGGGAAGGGGTGAAGCAGCTCCTCAATTACGTGTTGGATAAAAAGGCGACCGCGAGTGAAAAGCGGCGAGGCAAAACGGGAAAATGAACCGTGTGAGATTCGTTCATCTCCACCTCCACTCTCACTACTCTTTACTTGATGGGCTCGGGAAAATTCCCGAGCTTGTTTCGCGCGCAAAAGAGCTCGGAATGGACGCGCTCGCGCTTACCGACCATGGCGTACTCTACGGCGCGATTGAGTTTTACCAGGAGTGCACCAAGGCGGGCATTAAGCCCATCATCGGGATGGAGGCCTACATTGCCCCGCACCGGATGACGGATCGCCGACCGCGCATTGATGACCGCGCAACACACCTCACGCTCCTTGCGGCAAACATCGAAGGATATCGGAATTTGATGATTGCGACGACCCGCGCTCACTTGGATGGGTTCTATTACAAACCGAGAATTGACAAGGAGTTTTTGCGCTCGCACGCGGCGGGTCTCATTGGACTTTCGGGTTGTCTGGGGAGCGAAATCGCCCAGGCGCTTGCGGCGGACGATCTCGTCAAAGCTGAAGCGGCAGCCGTCGAGTATCGCGATATCTTCGGTGAAGGAAATTTTTTTCTGGAAGTTCAGGATCATCCCGAGCTTCCGCTCCAAGGAGCGGTCAATCAAAAAATGTTTGCGCTCTCGGAGCGCACGGGGATACCGACCGTTGCAACGAAGGACGCGCATTACATTCATCCGGATGATGCCGAGGCGCAGGATGTTCTCCTCTCCATTCAAACCGGTCAAACCATTACTGATCCCACGCGTTTCTCCATGCGCGGTGTGGATTATTCGCTCGTGTCGGGGAGTGCGATCGCCGCGGCATTTGCCGACCACCCCGAAGCGATTGAGGCGACTGCGCGTATTGCCGACCGGTGCACACTCGTCTTGGAACTCGGCAAATGGAATTTCCCCGCAGTGGATCTTCCGCCTGGGGAAACCTCGATTACCGAACTCCGCCGCCGCGCGCACGAAGGTCTCCTCGCGCGTATTCCGAACTGCGGCACGGAAACGCTGGAACGGCTTCAATATGAACTCGGCATTATTGAACAGAAGGGCTTTTCCCCGTATTTTCTCGTCGTCTCCGATTACGTGAACTGGGCGCGGGCGCAGGGGATCGTGACGACCACTCGAGGTTCCGCGGCTGGCTCGCTCGTTTCCTACACGATCGGCGTTACCACCGTGAACCCGATGTATTTCCAACTCCCCTTTGAACGATTTTTGAATCCGTCTCGTCCTTCGCCTCCTGATATTGACGTGGACTTTGCTGACAATCGTCGTGATGAGGTGCTTGCCTATGTCACGCAAAAATACGGGAAGGACCGCGTGGCGCAGATCTGTACCTTCGGAACGATGATGGCGCGGGGGGTGGTACGCGATGTCGCCCGCGCTCTCGGGCATCCGTACGCATTTGGAGATCGTCTCGCAAAAATGATTCCGTTCGGGAGCCAAGGGTTCCCCATGACGCTTGAAAAGGCAAAAGAGGAAAATCCGGAGCTTAAAACGCTAGCGGATGAGGACGCGGAAGTCCGGCGCGTCTTGGAACTCGCGAAAAAAATGGAGGGCTGCGCACGCCATGTCTCCGTCCATGCCGCGGGGGTCGTTATCAGTTCCACCCCGCTTACCGACTACACGCCGCTCCAGCGCGAGTCTGGCGGAGAAAAAATAATCACCCAATATGAAATGGGCGCGGTGGAAGCGGTGGGGCTTCTCAAAATGGATTTTCTGGGTATCCGCAACCTTTCCATCTTGGGTTCCGCGGTGGAACTCATAAAAAAGACCAAGGGTGAGACGATTGATTTGGAAAACCTTCCGCTTGATGACACCAAGACTTACGAACTTCTCGGCAAGGGGGACACGATCGGACTTTTTCAGCTCGGAGGCGCGGGGATGACGCGATATCTGCGCGAGCTTGAACCGTCGTCCATTTTTGACATTCAGGCGATGGTCGCCCTCTACCGGCCGGGGCCGATTGAGTCTATCCCCGAGTTCATTCGGCGCAAAAAGAACCCTCGCACCGTGCGCCTGCTTGATCCGCGGATGAAAGACATCCTCTCTATGTCCTACGGAATCATCACCTATCAGGATGACGTGCTCTTGATCGCCATCAAACTGGCGGGCTACACCTGGGAAGAGGCGGATAAGCTCCGGAAGGCGATGGGGAAAAAGATTCCGAAGGAGATGGCGGCGCAGAAGGAGAAGTTTATCGGAGGGTGCGCGAAAAATGGCCTCACGGAGGACAAGGCGCAGGAACTATGGAAATTGATCGAACCCTTTGCCGCTTATGGGTTTAATAAATGTTTGCCGGCCGATGTCCTCCTCACGGACGCGGAAACCGGAGAACGCCTAACGATCGGCGAACTGTATCGTTCCAACCGGCGCGTATCATTATGGACGCTGGGCGAGGATCTGAAGCTTCATCCGAAGAAGATACGGGGCGTGCAATCGAATGGAGTCAAGCCGGTTTACGAAGTCAGAATGCGAAGCGGCCGGCGAATCCGCGCTACTGCCAATCACCCGCTTTTCACCGTTGCCGGCTGGCGAGCGCTCGAGACGCTAAAAGTCGGTGAGCGCATCGCAGTGCCGCGGGCGTTGCCCGAGATTTCGAACCCTGCACATCTTAAGAACCATGAACTCATTGCGCTCGGTTATCTCCTCGCCGAAGGGAACCTCTGTCACCCGAGCGGCATCTACTTTTATTCAAAATCCGAAAGCGAATGTCAGGATTTTGTCCGCGCGGCATCCGCGTTTTCGAACGCGCGGGTTCATCTCGATTACTCAAAGTCCGCGACTGCGGTATATGTCGGCAAAAAGGAGCCGCGCGCGCCGAATGCGCTCATGGCATGGATTCGCGAACTCGGGCTTGCGGGGAAGAAAGCTACGGAAAAGTATTTTCCCGACGTGGTGTTTAAGCTTCCGCAGAACGAATGCGCGCTATTGCTCGGGAAGCTCTGGCAGGGAGACGGCTGCGTGCACCCATCGCAAGGCGGTCAGATTTTTTACGCTACGAGCTCCGAACGGTTGGCGGAAGAACTTCAGCACTTGCTCCTTCGGCTCGGCATCGTGAGCGTGATTCACGAGAAGCGATTTGCGTACCGCGGCGGATTTCGGAAGGGGTGGACGGTGAACGTCTCCAGCGCCGAGCATATACGTACGTTCGCGCAAACCGTGGGCAGACATCTCATCGGTGAAAAGCGCCTCGTACTCAAAGCGCTTGTGGATTCAAAAGCGACGCTGGTGCCTGCGGGCGTGCCGATTGCTCGCGGTACGTTTGATACGATTCCAACCGCTATTTTCGGCGTCGTGCGGTCTGCGATGGCTGTACGCGAGTTCGGCGTTCGTGAAACTGCGGAAGTCGCGGGTGTGCACTGGCGTCTCCTGCATCGCGATCAGAAGAAAAAGGGGTACACGCGCAGCGTGATTACTCGCCTGGGAAAAGCGCTGAACGATCCGGGACTTGAACGCTATGGGAGTTCTGACGTGCTGTGGGATGAGATCCGAGAGATTCGTCACTGCGGGGAAGAAGAAACATTTGATGTTCTCATGCCCGAACCCCACAATTTCGTCGCCGATGACGTCATCGTCCATAACTCGCATGCCGCTTCCTACGCCATGGTCGCTTATCAGACGGCGTACCTCAAAGCACATTTCCCGGCGGAGTTTATGACCGCGGTGCTTACGGCCGACGCGGGCGATATGGAAAAGGTCGCCGCCGCCGTCGCGGAGTGCGCTCCGATGAACATGGAGGTTCTCCCGCCGGAGGTGAATGAAAGCCGGGAAGGTTTCACCATGGTGGATGATCAGCATATCCGGTTCGGACTTCTTGCCATTAAAAACCTCGGCGAGGATGTAGTGCGAGTGATTTTGGAAGAGCGCGACGGCGACGGTCCATTCCGGTCGGTGGGAGAATTCATCCGCCGCATCTCTGCCAAGTCAGCTAATAAAAAATCATTTGAGGCGCTCGCCAAATCCGGCGCGTTGGACGCGCTCGGCGAGCGGGGAAAACTCCTCGCGAACATGGAAGACCTGCTCCGGTGGGGCCGAGAAACTCGTGCTGCCGCAGAGAGCGGCCAGCGGAGTTTGTTTCACGACGCTGGTGAGAGGTTGCCAGTCCTGCACAATGCCCCGCCCGCCTCTCGTGAGGAGCGGCTTGCGTGGGAGAAAGAGTTGCTCGGCCTGTATCTTACTGAACACCCGTTCCGCGACATTGCAGACGCGCTCAAAGGCATTCTCGTTCCTTGCGCGCGTGTGAAAGAAGAAGACGCGCGAGCGCTTATCCGCGTGGGCGGGATAATCTCGCACGCGAAGCGGATTACGACCCGTAAGGGCGAGGGTATGATGATCGTGCAGATTGAGGATCCGACCGGATTCGCCGAGGCGGTGGTATTCCCCAGACTGTACAAAGAGACGGAAAGCGTGTGGAGAGAGGGGGCGAATGTTATGATATCCGGCCGCAGATCGGCGCGGGATGAGGAGACGCGGTTTATCGCGGAAGGGGCAACGGAACTCACCGATGCCGCGGTGGAGCGGCTGCGGAGCGAAGCGCATGTACCCCTCGGGGCACATGAGCGGGGAGCGGCAGTGGAGGCGAGCGTAGCGAGTCCCAGTGAACGACAGGCCGGTGGTGCGTTCACGGTGGAAGTCCCCGCGCGCGCCGAAGCCGCACTTTGGAACGAGCTCCGCGCCCTTTTTACGAAGCATCCCGGCAAGGCGCGCGTCTTTCTTACTGTTCCCGGCGAGCGCGGTCCGAAGAGGATTGAAACCAATTTTGCCGTCGCGCCTACACCGGAGTTGGTAGAAGCCATTCGGTCACTAACGGGAAGCGCGTGCGTAACCGGATGAGTCTTATGACATCTCAAGAACACGAACTTAAAAAAATCGAACCCGAGGAAAGCGCCCCGGAGGTTGAGACTGCGCTTGCCCATGGCGGTTCGAAAGCCGCGACAGAGATCGCGCGGCTTACCGCCGAATTGGGCCGCGTTGCCGCCGCCCTTGAACGCGGAGAGCCGGAAGTAGAAGCGATCGATCGAGAAATCCTCGAACGGCGGCTTGAACTTGCGCTCTATGAAGTTGATAACACCGGCGCGCTTGTTCCCGAACGATTCGGCAAGGATCTCGCACGGGCGATCGAAATGCGGGACCTTGAGATGCGGAAGGGAAAGGTCATGGGGGGTCGTGCCGATGCCGAGCAAGCGTTTTTGTTCGTCGCCATGGGCGAACTGGATCGCGTGAATGCCGAGGGCGGGCATGCGGCCGGAGACAGGGCATTGCAAGAGACGGTGCGGGTGATTGAAGCGGCAGTTCAGAAGCATCTCCGCGCAGAACTCGCCCGCGAAGGAGTGCCGGAGGCGGAGATGGCAGAGAAGCTCCTCGGCCGTCACGACATTTATCGAAAGGGCGGAAATGAGTTCGCGGTTTCCATTTCGGGGATTTCGGCTGAAACTCGCACCGCGATCGCGACGGAAATAGCGGCAAACCGACCGGAGGTCATACCCGGCAAAGATCCGGTGCCGCTTGCGGCGGTCGAAATGTCGTTTGCCGAGGTGATTGGACTGGCCAATCGCGTCCAGAAAGAGCTTGCTGACCGCGACCGGGAACTGCAGATGATTTCCGAGGAAGACATGCCGCGGGAATTGATCGGCATATTGCAGGCGGCCGCGACGGCCGATCTGGAGGTTCGCAAGTTTTTGGCGCGCGCCGAGCGGCTTACGGAAAAGGTACAGCGTGGCGATGCCGACACCGAAGAATTTTATCGCCGCTATCTGGCAAAGGGTTTTGCGGGCACTGCCTTTGAGCGCCTTGACGAGATACAAAAGGCGCTTCAGGAAGATCCGGAATCGGTGCGGCGCCTCGCGCGGGAAGAGGCGGAACGCCTGCTTGGAGAGCAATTGGGCAGAGAGCGCGCTGAATCAAATTTGCAGCGACAAGTTATCTTGACGAAATCCGCCGAGCGTTGGATGCGGGGAGGCCTGCCGGAGCTGGAGACTATCCGTCGGGCGCCGGCGGCGCTTCCGGAGTATCCGATTGCGGAGGGCGCCGGCGTGCGGGCGTTGCGGGAGAAGCGCGAGGCGACGGAGTTGGCGCCTGCCGGGAAGGAGCGGGAATTGGCAGCGCTTGAGGAAATGATTGAGCGCGCGAAACGAGATGGGCTTACCGGCCTCCGTTCGCGGCGTGAATATTACCGTGAACAGCAGGAGCGGGTGCGCGCCGGCCGCGAGGGCGGTGCGATTTTTATTGACATGGCGTTTTTGAAATATTTTGACCGCGAAGGCGGGGCGGAAACCGGGAATTTGGCCATCAAAAAAGTCGGGGAGATTTTGGAGCAGGCGGTTCTTATCGCCGGAGTCGCAGGCGCCAGCTTCCGGTATGGCGGCGACGAATTTACCGTTCAGTTTGAAGGCGGTGAAGCGGAAGGAAAGAAAATTTTGGATGCGATTGAGCGCCTCCGCGCCGAGGCCCCGCCACTCCCTGCCTCGTCACGCGCGACGGAGCGATATCGGCCAGAGATGCTCCAATTCAATTATGGTTTGGCACTGGACTCCGACGCCGATGCAGTGCTTGCCAAATTGGTTGAGGCCGGTCGGTACCGGCGGGAAGATTTTGCGGCAGAGCCGAGCTTGGAGGCAAAAGTCCGCGCGGAGATCGTGACGCTTCTTGCCGATGCCGGGGTGGAATGGCAGAAGGCAACCAATAGAATCCTTTTTCTTGCCGAACGGATGGGGTCGGAGGCGTATGCACGGGATCCGGCAGAGCGCAAAACGGTGGATACGCTCGTCCAGTATTCTGAAAAGGCGATTTTTGGCTCCCGTGGGAAAGAATTTTTGGCGCTCGCAAGCTCTCGCGCCCGAGAACTCCGTGTTCTTCGGGAACAGGTTGAAGAGTTGGAGGCGGGGGGGAAGATGAAAGCGATGGAGAAGCAGAAAAAAGCCCTCGCGGAGCTCACGCGCGCACATGAAAACGAGGTGCGGGCATTCGTGGGTCGGGAACTGGAATTAAAGCGCGAGATTGACGGCCAGAAATCAGAGCTTGTTGATGAAAAGATTGAGGATTTTGTGCGCGAGCGCCGGTTGGAAGAGCGCATCGGCACCCTCCTTGCCGAGCTTCAAGAATTGAGGCAATCAGACGGGCGCAAAGACGAGCGTATTCGGATTCTGGAAGAAGAACTCGCTGCTTTAAAGCGCGTTCGCGCGGAGCTCTCGAAATAACAGCTGGCGAAAAGGAAAACGGCTCGCTAAGCGGCTGATTTTTTGTTATTCTAAAGACGCTGCTTCCCACAGCGAAAAAATGCAAAAGTGAAGGGGAACGCCACATTTTGAATTTTTATTTTCGTAGCCATGCCTCGATCTTCATCTAAACAACCGCGCGCGTCCCGAGAATCCCAGGCCCCGCCCGCAGTGCCCGCAAGCGCCGTCTCTCTCCGCCTCTACCGGAAGATTGCTTTTACGTTCATCCTGTTCGTGTCTGTTTTTGCCGGAGGAGTTTTTTTACTGTCATTTTCGCGCGCGACGATTACGATTCACCCGAAACCGGAATCAATCCGGACGGAGTTTCCGATTGATGTCGCCCGGAATCCAGACTCAGCTGAAGTGATCTCTGGCCGCGTTTTTGAAACGGTTGTTTCCGCGACACAGGAGTTTTCGGTGGCTAGCTCCAGCGAGACCTTCCCGAACCGCGCCCACGGGACCGTGACCATTACGAATACGACCGCACGCAGTCAGACGCTGGTGGCAACAACCCGACTTCTTTCTCCGGAAGGAGTGCTGTTTCGCATAGAGGAGTCGGTGCGCGTTCCCGCCGGCGGGAATGTTGAGGTGGAAGCCGCGGCTGACGAACCGGGTCCGGCGGGGGAGATCGGGCCTACGCGTTTCACCATTCCCGGACTTCCGCAGTCGCTTCAAGATAAGATTTACGCATGGAGTGTTCTTCCGATGAAGGAAGGAACGCGCGCGCTCCGCGTGCTTGCGGAAGAAGACATTACTCGCGCCTCTGACGAGTTGCAGACAGTCCTCTTCCAGCAGGGGTCGGCGCTTTTGCGCGAGCGCGCGGCATTGGAAGCGGCCCCGAAGCGCGAGGTGTGGAGCGAGACCATGCTTCTCCACGCGACGAATATTCCGGTCGGTACTGAAACGGAGAAGTTTACGCTTACCGCGCGCCTTCGCGTCGTCGGGGTGTTCGTGGACGCGGATCGCTTGGCTGCGCTCGCCCACGCGCGTCTCACAGAAGCAACGCCCGCAGACGCTACGTTCGTCTCCGAAGATCGTGAGAGTCTGCGCGTGCAGGTAGAGTCCGCCTCGGGCGGAGCGTCGGAAGAAGCGACGCTTCGGATCATTCAGGAGGGGAAAGCGATTTTGGCCTCCACGAGTCCCATTCTTGCCAAAGATCGCCTGGCGGGGTTAGATAAGGAGGCGGCACGAAAGTATCTCATCGGCTTTGAGCGCATCCGCGACGTGGACATTGCTCTCACGCCCTTTTGGAGCAGAAAACTTCCACGACTGCCGAGACAAATAGTGATAAGGATTGCAGATGACTAAAGAAAAATATCCCATCGAAACTGTCCGCCACTCCACCGCCCACATACTCGCTGCGGCGGTTATGGAACTCTTTCCCGGCACAAAGCTCGGCGTCGGCCCGGTGATTCCTAACGGTTTTTTTTACGATTTTGATTTGCCGCGGCCGCTTACGCCGGCCGACCTTCTGAAATTAGAGAAGCGCATGCGGCAGATCATCGCTCGCGGAGACGCTTTTGTCCGCGAGGAAATGCCGCTCGGAGAGGCAATTGATTTTTTTGAAAAGCGCAATCAGCCGTATAAGGTGGAGCTTCTCCGCGACCTCCGCTCCAAGGGCACGACGAAGGTGCGCTCCGAAGAGAGTCAGGATGTGGACGCCGGTCGGCCGGAGGTCGCCTCCGTCTATCGGACAGGTCAGTTTGTTGATCTCTGCCGCGGGCCGCATGTCGCGACCTCCAAGGACATCGGTGTATTCCGGCTCACGAAAATCGCCGGCGCATATTGGCGCGGGAGCGAGAAGAACCCGATGCTTACGAGAATCTATGGCCTCGCGTTCGGAGCGGAAACGGAGCTTAAGGATTTTCTCGCCATGATGGAAGAAGCCGAACGGCGCGACCACCGCAAGCTCGGCGCCGAGCTTGATCTTTTTATGATTTCTCCGGAAGTGGGGATGGGACTGCCGCTGTGGCTTCCCAAAGGAGCATTCATCCGAAAGCAGATGGAAGATTTTGTACGCGGCATGGAGGAAGCTGCTGGTTACCAGTACGTCTACACGCCGCACATCGCGCGAAAGCACCTGTACGAAATTTCCGGCCACTGGCAGCACTATCGCGATTCCATGTATGCGCCGTTAGATATTGAAGGGGAGGAATACCTCCTTCGGCCAATGAACTGCCCGCACCATATTGAGATATACCGGCACGAGCAGCGTTCGTATCGCGATCTTCCCTTGCGCATCGCGGAATTTGGCACCGTCTATCGTTTTGAAAAATCCGGCGAGCTTTTCGGGCTAACGCGCGTGCGCGGATTCACCATCAACGACGCCCATATCTTCTGCACCGAGGAGCAGATTAAAAAAGAAGTGATTGCCGTGATGGATCTTGTGAAAAAAGTATATTCCGCTTTCGGATTCAAAGATTACTGGATGCGGCTTTCGTTGCGCGATCCGCGGGACACCGAGAAGTATATCGCCGACCCCAAGATGTGGGATCGTGCCGAGGATGCAATGCGCGCAGCGCTCGCCGCCCGGAAGGCAAAGTATGTTTCTGCCGAAGGCGAGGCCGCCTTTTATGGCCCGAAGATTGATTTTCAGTTTCGGGATGCGCTCGGCCGCGAATTCACCGCCTCAACCGTTCAGCTGGATTTCAACCTTCCGGAAAAATTCGGTCTTGAATACGTCGGTTCCGACGGTGCCAAACATCGGCCGGTGCTTATCCACCGCGCCCCGCTGGGATCGGTGGAGCGCGTGTTTGCCTTTTTGATAGAGCACCATGCCGGAGCATTTCCGCTGTGGCTCTCTCCGGTTCAGGTGCAGGTGATTCCGGTCGGACTCAAGCACCTCCGTCCTGCGCGCTCGCTCGGGAAGGAACTCAAAGGCGCCGGTATACGCGCGGCCGTTGACGAGGGTCGGGACACGGTCGGTTACAAGATTAGAAAATCCGAAAAGCAGAAGATTCCGTACATGCTCGTGATCGGCGATAAAGAAGCAAAGGGGAGAACGCTTACGGTGCGCATCCGCGGCAAGCAAAAGACGATTTCTATGACCCGTAAAGCCTTTATTGCCAGGGTTTTGAAAGAAGCCGAAAGGAAAAGGTAGCACATAAAAGACCGCTCCGAAACTGCCAAAATTTGATTCGACGCGGCTCACCACAGGCATTCTCTGAGCTTGTCGAAGGGTAAATTTTGGCTTAACTCTGTTAGCCCTTCGACAGGTTCGACAAGCTCACCGTGGTGAGCATATCGAACCACAAGCTCAGGGGTTAACAGAGAGTTTTGGAGCGGTCCCAAATACAAAAATCCCCCGCCCAAGTTTTTCGAACTGCTTCTCTCAAGGATAAAGAGAAAAAAGAGCAGAGCAAACTTTGATACCGTTTGTCTTCTCCTGCGCTCCAAAAATTTGGGCGGGGGATTTTTTGTATCGGACTACCGGTAATCATCCGGTCCGCGGCGCGCTGCCGGTTTGTTGCATCACTTTCTCAAAGGCGGCGTCACGCTTTTCCATCCTCGCGCGCAGTGCGCTCGTTCGTGCAATGCGAGCATTCATGACTTTGCTGAAGCGCGCAGGATCCACTTCCGCGAGCTTGGCAATTTTTGCATCTTCATCCAGCTCCACCGCTCGCGTGACCGCCCCGTCATAACGGCGCACAAGGTCGCGCAATTTACGGTTAAAGAGAGTGCGGAGTCCGAGCTTCATGCGCGCGACGTTTGAGGTTGCGAGCTTGTCCGTGTTGACTCCGGCATCATCAAGCCGCGCTTCCAACGACTCAACCTCGCGCATGGCGCGTTCTGCCTCGTGTCCCAGCTTCTGCGCCTCGTGTGCCAAATCCCGCTCCACCCGCGGCGGGAGTTCGTTCGTCTCTATGATCTCCGCGGCGAGCGCCTTCTCCTCGGGAGCACCTTTTTTCTTGATGTCCTCTGCTGCGGTCCTGGCATCCTTCTCCCACCCTGGCCGGAGTTCTTCCCACATGAGAGTTTCCTGGGTCTCCCACGGTTTCGCGCCTTCTCTTTCTATCCGTTCTACTTCTACCGACGGACCTGCTTCCATTTCCCGAATTTCGCGCAGCGCCCGTTCCGTGTCGCTTTCCCTACTCTCGCCTTTCAGTTCCGCTTCCATTTTGCGAATCTCGCCGAGCGCCGCTTCAACATCCTTGCTCGGCTCGGGGAAGGTGGCGTCAATGATGATTTGCTTCCACTCGCTGCGCGTCTCGCGCAGTTTCCCTTCAATTTCTTCCAGCGCTTCCACGAGTCCCGCCCGCGCTTCCTCGCTCTTGGCGTCAAGGATTTCTTTTTCCAAATTTCTCACTTCTTTCGCAAGCACATCCATCGTTTTAAGTTCTTCTCCGGCGCGTTGTCGCCAGGATGGCTCTTGCTCGCGTTTTTCCTTCCCTTTTCCGCCTTCAATCACCTCAAGGTGAGGTTTTTCTTTGTTTCCCGCTTCTTGCGGTTCTCGGGCGCGTTCGGTGGATGCTCTGCGTGCCATATAAAGTAAGAGTAAGTGTATCGTTCCGATAGCTATCGGAACGATACCACCCGTCCTCGCTCGGAAATGAACCCTTGGTTCATTTCCCTCGCTTCGTAGGGCGGTAAGAGTTAAAGCGAATCTCATTATAGCATATAT
>JBBTXB010000098.1:0-10274 GCA_038062475.1 Patescibacteria group bacterium | reverse complement strand
ATTCTGCCGTATCATAATCCGCGCCGCTTTCTATTACCATGCCTACTTTATACCGCCTAAGCACATCGATAAGTCCGGTGACATGGTCGGCGTGCGGATGGGTAAGAATTACCACATCAATTGAATTATCGTAATAAGGCATTACACGGCCTAACTCCGAAATAACTTTTGAATTTGGCCCTCCGTCTATCAATATCTGTGTTCCGTCTTTTGCTACAATAAATTCTGCATCTCCCTGCCCGACATTAAAAAAATATATGCGCAGTTTCCCGGCACCCTGAATCTCGCGCGCCACGGATGGAGCCAGAACGACGGCAATAACCACGCCCGCGAGAAAAATGGTGTATCGTTTCGTGTTCTTCATGGACCAGCAACAGTCTCGTCAACGACCGTGTATCCCGACACGTTAAACTCCTCGGCATGCGCGGGGCGTTGCCGAGCGCGGCGCATAAACCACGCCGCGAGCGCAACGGCCGACGCGAGAGCGAAGAGGTGAGGCGCAACGAGCTGCACGGATGCGCCGGGAATTGCTGCGAAAATCTGCATGAGTCCCAACATGCCGGAGAGTACGAGCCACGCCCCGAAGCCGGCCATGGTTCCCAGCGGGGCGGCGATAAGGCCGATGCTCGCGGCAACAAATCCGACCCCCATGCCCAACGGTACGAGCGGCACGAGGAGCACATTCGCAAACGGAGAGACAATTGAAACGCGGCCAAAATGCCAAATAATTACCGGAAGAGTCGCGACCGTTGCGGCAAGCGTGTCGTGAAGCGGGCGCTTCAACGCCTCGGGCAGTCGGGCGAGTCGCGGAGAGGCGTCAAGGAGCGGTGCAATGACAATGAGCCCCACCGTCGCCGCAACCGAAAGTTGGAATCCAACATCCCAAACCGCTAACGGGTTCGCGAACACAATGAATGCGGCCGCAAGCGCAAGCGCGGAAAATGCGCGGGATGGTCTTCCCAGGAGCGCTGCCAGAAGTCCCACTGCGGCCATGACAGCGGCGCGCACAACTGACGCCGAGGCTCCGGACAACACGACAAATCCGGCGAGGAACGCTCCAACGACCCACAGCGCGCGAGTGCGGCGGATGAGGAGCAGCGGCAGCAGTGCAAAAAGCCAGCGCGCAATCACTCCGGTGTTAGACCCGGAGGCGGCGAGCATGTGGGTCGTACCGGTCACGCGCGCAGCTTCCGCCACATCTTTCGGGATCGCCCCTTGCTCGCCGAGAAGAAGCCCTGCCAAAAAAGAGGCGTGCGGTTCCGGCAATACGCGGTCAATGGCAGTCCTGAACTCCGTTCGCGCGGCAAACATTGCAGAGAGGAGTCCTGACCCTTCTCCGCGCGCGAGGATGCGTACATTCTTCGGCGAAGCGCACGAGGCGGTACCTGCTTCTCGCGCAAAAAAACTCACTGACGCCGAGGGGCGCTCGAGACGACTCACGCGGCAACTAAACTCAAGCCGGTCTCCGTATTGCTCCGGCGAAGAGAGCGGGAGAAAGAGCTGTATCACTCCTCGGATCGGGGCAAGCGAGCGCCCGTCGCGATGCGCGTCAAGCGTAATCCATACACGAACGCTTCCCTGCCGCGTCTCCGGCAAGGTGGTGACGATGCCGCGCAGTGTAACCACGCGGCCGTCCAACGCAAGGACATGGCCCACTTCGGCGGACGGAAGAACGGAGGTAAAGCGTGCCGCCCCGAACAGAAAAAAAGCGACGGCAATGGCGAGAACTCGTTCCCACGGCCGCGCGCGTTGGCGCACGGCGAGCGCACAGGCGGCGAGCCCCCCGACGGCAAGCGGCAATGCCGCGCGCGATGTGGGAAGAAGCGCAGCGCAAACGACGCCCGCAATGGCCGCGAGCGCATAACTCAAAACTCGCCGCGAAGGCGAGGCAGCAATTCTCTGCAGGCGAGAATTGATCGGTTCAAACCGAAAGACAGAAAGATTCATGTATTCACGAAAAACACGAAGCACGAAATCCGAAACTCGAAACAAATCCGAATGACCAAAAATTTAAATGCTCGAAACAGTTTCGATCGTTTTCCGCCCGAGGCGGATCTGCCTTTGGCGGAGAACATTCGAGTTTCGATTTTGTTTCGGATTTCGATATTCGAACTTCGAATTTACTCTACGGTGACGCTTTTTGCGAGATTCCTCGGCTTGTCAACATCCAACCCGCGCGCCTTGGCGATGTGATAGGCAAAAAGCTGGAGCGGCACGACGGTCAAAAGCGGAAGAAGCACTTCCTCCGTCTCCGGAATCATGAAGACGTCATCCGCGTGTTTTGCGAGCTCCGTGTCGCCGACGCTCCCAATGGCAAACACCCTTCCGTGGCGGGCACGCACTTCCTCCATGTTTGAAATCGTTTTTTCATACACACTGTCGCGAGGCGCGACGACGACCACTGGAAACCCTTCTGCGATGAGCGCGATCGGCCCGTGCTTCATCTCCCCCGCCGAATACCCCTCCGCGTGAATGTACGAAATTTCCTTGAGTTTCAACGCGCCCTCCAACGCAATCGGATAATTAAACTTCCGGCCGAGATACAGCATGCTCGTAGCGTCCTTGTAGCGTGCGGCAAGCGCTTCAATTACGGACTCGCGCGCGAGAATGTTCTCAATCTGCATAGGAATTCGCGCCAGCGCGCGGGCGAGCCGCCGCCCTTCGGGAGCGGAGAGTCCGCGGAGCCGTCCCATGCGCAAAGCGATCTGCGCCAGAACCGTGAGTTGCCCCATAAACGCTTTGGTGGAGGCGACCCCGATCTCCGGACCGGCGTGAATGAAAAGTCCCCCGCCGGATTCGCGGGCGATGGTTGAACCGACGACGTTCACGATTCCGCGCACGCGTCCGCCCTTGCGCTGAATCTCACGCATGGCCGCAATGGTGTCCGCCGTCTCTCCCGATTGGGAGACCACGAAGGCCAGCGTCTCCGGGTCGTACACGGAGCGGCGATAGCGGTATTCGGAGGCAATCATGGTTTGCGCCGGAACCGCGGCGATCTCCTCAATCATGTGCTCGCCCACAAGCCCGGCATAGGCGGCGGTGCCGCAGGCAAGAAAGAGCACGCGCGAGGCGCTCCGCAGTTCTTGATCGGAGAGATTCAAACCATCAAGCCGCGCTGTGCCTTCCTCAATCGCCAGCCGTCCCGCGAGCGCGTGGCGCACCACTTGCGGCTGCTCGTGAATTTCCTTGAGCATGAAGTGGCCGTATCCGCCCTTTTCCGCCATCTCCGGGCTCCATGTAATCTCTTCCACCGTCTTCTGAACGGGTTGGTTCTCCAGCGTCACGGTTGAAAAACCTTCACGCGAGATGCGGATGAGTTCTCCGTCGTCAGGATAAATTACTTTTTTCGTGTACGGCAGGAGCGCCGAGACATCGGATGCCAAAAAATATTCTCCTTCTCCGATTCCAACGACAAGCGGCGAACCGCGACGGGCGGCGATAATCACGTTCGGTTGGTCGCGGGCGATTGCGGCAAATCCGTATGTGCCGCGAACGTGCCGGAGCGCGAGGCGCACCGCCTCCGAAAGATTTTCTTTATAATATTTTTCAACCAGGTGGGCGAGGATCTCCGTATCCGTATCCGAACGGAACGTGTGCCCCTCGGTCTGCAGCCGCCGTTTCAGGGTCACATAATTTTCAATGATGCCGTTGTGCACGACGGCGATGCGGCCGTTGCAATCAAGATGCGGATGCGCGTTCCGTTCGGACGGCTCCCCATGCGTTGCCCAACGGGTGTGCGAGATTCCGAGAGATCCCGCAACCGAATCGTCAACGAGACGCGCGGTGAGGTCGCTGATGCGCCCCTTCACTTTCACGAGCTTGATTCCATTTCCAGTCACTGTAGCAACGCCCGCGGAGTCGTAGCCGCGGTATTCCAACCGCTTCAATCCCTCAACAAGGATCGGCGTTGCCTCGCGCCCTCCTATGTAGCCGACAATTCCGCACATACCGAAGAAGTTAGAAGCTAGTAGCTAGAATCTAGGCCGGTTATCCAGTAACGAAGTTTATAAGACGACCCTGTACGAACACGACCTGCTTGATTTCTTTTCCTTCTATGTACTTGTGCACGTTCGGTGAAGCGAGCGCGTGCGCCTTCACATCTTCCTCGCTCGCATCGGCGGAAAGCCGCATCGTCTCCCGCAGTTTACCGTTCACTTGTACCACGAACGCGACTACCTGATCCCGCGCGAGATCGGGGTCAAAGGTTGGCCACGTCTCACGGCAGACCAACTCGCGGTGCCCCAGCCGCTCCCACAACTCCTCCGCAATATGCGGCGCGAATGGTGAGAGGAGTTTCACGAAACTCTCTTCCGCGAACCGGCGGGTTGCCTCTGGCATGCTCGCACGCGCAAGCTCGTTTAACAAAATCATGAGCGCGGAGATTGCGGTATTAAACTTGAACGCTTCAATGTCTTCCGAAACTTTTTTAATCGTCTTGTGGACGATCGCCGTAACATCCGCCTCTTCGCTCCCCGTTTCACCGGAGCCGACGAATCCGTGTGCGCGCTCCAAAAAGCGTCGCATGCCGAGAATACCCTGCACCGACCACGGTTTCGCTTCAGCAAAATCTCCCATGAACATTTCATAGAGCCGCATGGCGTCCGCGCCGTGCTCGCCGACAACCTCGTCGGGATTCACCACGTTCCCCCGCGATTTGGACATCTTTTGGCCGTCCTCTCCCATGACAATGCCCTGATTCCGGAGCCGCAGGAACGGTTCTTCAAATGCTGTTAGCCGCTGGTCAAAGAGCGCTTTGGTAAAAAAGCGCGCATAGAGGAGGTGCAGTACCGCGTGTTCCGCGCCACCGACATAGAGATCAACCGGCGACCAGTATTCAAAAGTTTCTTTCGCGGCAAATTCTTTTTTATTCTTCGGGTCGCAGTAGCGGAGAAAATACCATGACGAATCCACAAAGGTATCCATGGTGTCAGATTCGCGGCACGCCGCTTTCCCGCACGTCGGGCACTTCACCTTGTGAAACCTCTGGGAACGCACGAGCGGCGACTCGCCGGTCGGACGGAAATCAACGTCGTCGGGAAGTTTGACCGGCAAATCTTCTTCGGGAACCGGAACCTCGCCGCAGGAATCGCAATAGATAATAGGTATAGGCGCGCCCCAATAGCGCTGGCGCGAGACGAGCCAGTCGCGCAGGTGATAGTTCGTCTGCCGCCGCCCCCGCTCCGCGCTCGTAAGCGCATCCGCTATTTTTTGCCGCGCGTCAGAAGAAGTAAGCCCCGTGAATTCCCCGGAGTTCACCAGCACTCCGTCTTCCGTGTACGTCGAGTTTCGGATTTCGTCCGCCAGTCGGCGGATTGGATTTCGGATTTCCTTCTTATGGTGTTCTTCTTCATGCCTCGCCTCCGAAACTTCGTGCGGCGGTGCAACAACGTGGCGAACGGACAGGCCGTGTTTCTTCGCAAACGCGAAATCACGCTCGTCATGCGCCGGCACCCCCATCACCGCTCCGGTACCGTAATTCAAGAGCACATAGTCAGCGATCCATACCGGGACCTTTTCTCCGGTAAGCGGATGAACGGCGGAGACGCCGAGCGGCACTCCCGTTTTTTCTTCGCTGGCGGCGCCGGTCCTCTGCAGTTCGGTCTTTTTGTATGTTTCGCGAATATAAAAAGCGACCTGCTCGCGTTCACTTTCGGAGGTAAGGGCAGGTACGAGCGGGTGTTCGGGCGCAAGGACAATATAAGAAACGCCGAAGAGCGTGTCCGCGCGCGTCGTGAAAACGGGAATATCAAACTCCTCGGCGGAAGTTTGCATCGTCGCCCCGCGACCCTCAACCTCGGCTTCAGTTTTTACGATCTTAAAATTCACTTCAACCCCTTCTGACTTACCGATCCAATTCCTCTGCATGGCCTTGATCTTTTCCGGCCAATCTAACTTCTCTAGGTCGGCTAGGAGCCGATCCGCATATTTGGTGATACGAAAAAACCACTGCTTCAATTCCTTCTGCACCACTTCGTGCTTGCAGCGCTCGCAGCGGCCATCAATCACCTGCTCGTTGGCGAGCACCGTGTTACAGCTCGGGCACCAGTTCACGTTCGCGAGCGCGCGGTAGGCGAGTCCGTGCTTATAAAGAAGAAGGAACAACCACTGCGTCCATCGGTAATAGGCGGGGTCGGAGGTCGCGACCTCGCGCGACCAATCGTATGAAAAACCAAGCGACTTGATCTGTCGGCGGAAGGTTTCAATATTTTTCGCCGTACTCTCGCTCGGGTGCACGCCCGTTTTGATGGCGTAGTTCTCCGCCGGGAGTCCGAAGGCGTCCCAACCCATCGGATGGAGCACGTGGTAACCCTCCATACGACGCTTCCGGGCAACGATGTCGCTCGCGGTGTACCCTTCGGGATGCCCGACGTGGAGGCCGGCCGCGGACGGGTACGGGAACATATCCAACACGTAGTATTTCTTGGCGCGCAACGCCCCCTCCTCCGCAACTTCAAAAATACGCTCCTTCTCCCATCGCTTCTGCCACTTCTGCTCTATTTTTTTGTGATCAAATCGTGCCATGGATGTGAAGCCCCGAAAGTGTTCGGGGCGGAACCGCGCACCAAGTCGCAGTATCAATTTTATAAATAAAGCGGAAGCCGAAGGCGTATCGTGCAAATATTTTACCAAACCACCCGCATCTCTGTGGACTTGATGTGTGGGAGAAATCTTCCCACAGTCGGCTGATTTTTTCAAATAAAAAAGAGGTCGGATTCGAGTTCCAACCTCTTGCTCCACGAAATCAGATGCAGGAGACCTTCAGACTCAGTTCCCCCTGTCTGAATCTCTTTTCTGCCCCTACCGCATCAATAAGATCCTCCAGAGTGTGGGCAAAAACGATTCTCCCAGCAAGCCTAGTTTGCGGCACATCACCGTTGGGTCCGTCGTAGTCGATTACGATCTCGTCACTGTGCCAAAGGAAGGCATACCGTCCGTCCTTTAGCTTGAAGACGCCAACGTGTGTTGTGAAATCCTGACCATAGTCAAGTCCCGCTGCCAGAACCCTTGCTATGTCCTCCGGCATGACACGACAAACGGATTCTACGCCGGTTGCAGGATTCAATTTCTGGACATCTTCGAACACCTTCCTCCATTCGGCGCCATTGATCATTCTGAGCAACTTCTCCTGCTCCGCCAGTGTCTGCATCCCCATGTTTCCTCCTCGTGTGGAGAACCTATCGAAGGATTGTACAAAAGAACGCTAGACTATAGATCATCGAACATTCATTGTCAAGCCCACCCACGGCTCACCACGACTCACTATCCCCGCAATGCTTCTTCCAGCCGCGTGAGTGCAACGGCGTAGGCGGCGGTGCGGAAGCTTGTCTTTTTTTCTTCTTTCAATTTCTGCATCGCTTTGAGGGCCGCGAGAATCGTTTGCCGGAGACGTTCGTTTACTTCCCGCTCTTCCCACACACGCCCCTCGCGATTCTGGAGCCATTCAAAATAACTGACGATTACTCCGCCCGAGTTCGCAAGCACGTCCGGCACCACCGTAACTCCCCGCTTCTCCAAGATCGCGTCCGCCTCGGGGGTCGTGGGACCGTTGGCGAGTTCCAACACCAGTCGCGCCTTGATGCGGCCGGCATTTTCTTCCGTAATCTGATTTTCAACTCCGGCAGGGACGAGCACATCGCACGAAATCTCCAAAAGTTCCGCATTGGTAACGCGCTTTCCTTGCGGCGGCATCGGTAGCTCTCCCGTTGCCTTCTTTCCTTCCATGAGCGCCTCTGGTTCCAAAGAGCCAGAATTAACAGCAACACCTCCGCGCGAATCGGAAACCGCGATGACGCGGTGGCCCGCCGCCCGCGCCAGACGCGCAAAATGATAACCGACATTTCCAAACCCCTGCACCGCGATCGTCGTCTCCTGCGGGGACTTGCCGAGCCGCTCTTGGAGCGCCTGCAAAATATAAAGTCCTCCTTGCCCAGTCGCCGCTTCGCGACCCGCGCTCCCGCCGGCATTCAAGGGCTTGCCGGTAACAACGGCTGGCTCTGGACGGCCGACGATTTTTCCGTACTCGTCCGCAATCCAGCGCATTGTTTCTCCGGAGGTTCCGACATCCGGTGCCGGAATGTCACGGTCGGGACCAATTACCGGCGCAATCGCGCGCGCGAAGCCCCGCGTGAGCCGTTCCAGCTCCGCGTGCGAGAGCTTCTTGGGATCAACTTCCACTCCGCCCTTACCTCCGCCCAAAGGGATGTCGGCAACCGCGCACTTAATCGTCATCCAGAGCGCGAGCGACTGCACTTCGTCCAAATCAACTGTCGGCGCATAGCGGATTCCTCCTTTATATGGGCCGCGCGCGGAAGACCACTGCACGCGAAAACCACGAAACATGCGAAGCGTGCCGTCATCCATACGTACGGGAATATGCACGCCGATTTCTCGCTCCGGATTCTGCAAAATTAAAAGTGTCTCGGGAGATACTCCCGCAACGCGCGCGGCTTCTTCCAATCGTGTAAGTGCACTCTGGAGCAATGACATAGTAGGTAGTCCCGACGCTTCGGTCGGGATCCCGACCGTGCCTTCTTAAATTTTAAGTTTAAGGCGTCGGGATATGTAGAACGTAGAAGGTAGAGATACCGAAACGCGGCCAGCCGTTCGATCTACTCACTACGTACTACGTACTAAATCCTAACCCTCGTGCTCTAAAAACCACTGCGCCTCCAACGCCGCGGCGCAGCCGGTTCCTGCAGCGGTGACTGCCTGGCGGTAGCGTGGGTCTTGCACATCGCCCCCTGCGAACACTCCGGGCAACGAGGTCTCGGTTCGTCCCGGCTTCGTCACCACATATCCTTTGACATCAAGTTCAAGCTGCCCCGCGACCAACGCTGTGTTCGGCTCGTGGCCGATGGCGACGAAAAGGCCGTCGGTTTTTTGCTCCGACAACTCTCCGGTTTTGGTATTTTTTATTTTCACGCCGGTCACGCGCCCGACATCCTCACCAAGCACTTCCACCACCTCGCTGTTCCAGAGGAATGTTATCTTCGGATTCTTCATCGCCCGTTCCTGCATGATCTTTGATGCCTTGAGCGCATCGCGGCGGACAACGATGGTCACGCGATTCGCGAAGCGCGTCAAAAAGGTTGATTCCTCCATCGCCGAGTCGCCCCCGCCCACCACGACCACGTCCTTATTTTTGAAAAAGAAACCGTCGCAGGTTGCGCATGCCGAAACTCCTTTTCCGTACAGCGTGCGCTCCGTAGGAAGCCCCAAACGTTTGGCGGAAGCACCGGTTGCGAGAATAACCGAGCGCGCGAAATATTCGGCTCCCGCAGCCACGATGCGAAAAGGATGCTCTTTCAAAGAGATCTCCGTCACTGCGTCGTCCACCACCCGCGTTCCAAAGCGCTCCGCCTGCTTGCGGAAGATTGCCACGAGATCCGGCCCCAAAACGCCCTCGGGAAAACCCGGGTAGTTCTCCACGTCGGTCGTTGTCATAAGCTGGCCGCCCGGTTCGCTGCCCGAAAAAAGAAGCGGCGACAAATTCGCGCGCGATGCATAGAGCGCCGCAGTCCAGCCGGCAGGACCGGAGCCGATGATGATTACGTTCTCAATCTCGCGCGCCATGATTATGAAGCTATTAATTTTTCAAGCTTTTCCTGTAATTTCTCTTTCGGCTGCACGCCGGAGAGCTGATCAACGACTTTTCCGCCCTTAAAAAAGAGGAACGTCGGGATGCTCATAATCTGGAACTGCCCCGTGACGCTCTGGTTCTCATCCACATTTACCGCGCCGACTTTAACTTCCTTGCCCGCAAACGCTTCGGCAAGCTCGTGAACAATGGGGCTCATCACCTTGCACGGCCCGCACCATGGCGCCCAAAAATCAACGAGCACCGGCGCTGGCGACTGCAGAACTTCCGCGGAAAAATTTTGATCGGTGAATATGAGTGCGGGCATACCCAGTATATCAACTTCGACTTTTGGTCAAGTTGATGATTGTTTGAGAGTTAGAGAGTAAGGATGTCATGGCGTGTGTGGTAGAGGAAACTCCGTTGCCGAGCATTCATTGCGATCGGTGCTCGGCGGTCGAAGATGTATTACTGGGCATACCCAGTATATCAACCTAGTAGTAGAGCAAAGCTCACTACTGGGCTGTGCTTCGACTGAATTTTGATTATGTCGGATTCATTCATCATAGTTATTAGAGAGGGCGAAGCGGAGCGAACGGAGGGAGCGGAGTCCAGTATGGAACGAAGGTTCTCGTACTGGGTTGTATTACTGGGCATACCCAGTATATCAACTTCGACTTTTGGTCAAGTTGATGAT
>JBBTXB010000097.1:0-1087 GCA_038062475.1 Patescibacteria group bacterium | reverse complement strand
GTCTGCGGGACGGGACACGCGGGAAACAAAAGTCCCCCCGAATGTACATCGGGGGGCTTTTGTTTACCGTTGAGACTGTAGAAAAACGTTTTTGATTCGACGCGGCTCACCACAGGCATTCCCTGAGTAAGAATTATTCCCTGAGCTTGTGGTTCGGCTCGGCTCACCACCACGAGCCTGTCGAATGGTCGAAGGGATGCGCAAAATGGCAGGCCTTTTCGCCCGAGGCGAACCAGCTGGCGGACATCCGCTCAGGCAATAACATATTCCCTGAGCTTGTCGAAGGGTATCTCCACTTCGTTTCGATGCCGCCTTTCCTCGCTCGGAAATTCGCCCGAGGCGAACTTCGTCAGGCGATAACTTTTGGATTAGCTCCGTTAGCCCTTCGACAAGCTCAGGGGTTAACGGAGAGTTTTGGAGCGGTTTCTTGTGTCTTTGCCCAGTAATACATCTTCGACCGCCCGCCTAAATTTTTGCGCCGCAGAGTCGAGGGGTAAAAATTTGGGCGGGCAACGGAGTCTCTTCGACCAAATACGCTATGACATTCTTGCCATCAAATCTTTGAACAAACAGCAACTCGACCAAAAGTCGAAGTTGATATTCTGGGCTTGAGAAGCGAGTTTTCCCCCACACCAGTCATCCGTCGGGCATTAGTCCTGAATCGTGAACAACTATCGTAAAAATAGACACAGGCGTATGTTGCGGCACTAACGATTTTGTCGTCCGCCGGAGGCGGATCGCGGATGACTGGTGTGGGGGTTATCCACACCCCCCCATTTTTTTATTTGTACTCTGCTATAATAGATTCAATACGTCGCAGAATAATGCGAAAATAATTCCGTTTTTTAATTATTATGAGAAGAAAACAAATGGTTTCTAAAAAAACGAAACACGTTCCGGAAAAGAAAGATGTATTGATGATAGTGCGAAGAGCGATTCCGGCGATCCTGGCTTCCTTTTTGGTTCCGGCGCTTGTTCTTGCCGTGACCACGATCAGCACGAATATCAGCACGGATGGAACGCTTACCACGAACGGAAATACTACTTTAGGCGATGACGCCACGGTGGACACGGTCACGTTAAACGC
>JBBTXB010000096.1:0-1379 GCA_038062475.1 Patescibacteria group bacterium | reverse complement strand
GATGGTGTTGCCCGAGCGATTCACGGATTTTACAACCGTCTGTTCGCTTTCCACTTCGACCACATCACCGACAGTCAAAATGCCGATGGATGCGGCTGGCAGCGGAAGGGCTGTGGTAGCCGAGTTATTCCAACCCGTGCCTGCACCGTTACCGACGACACCGGTGAGCGCCGTGCGGGAGCGGTCGTAAATTTCAAATTTGAAATTATCAACCTTTTCCTCGGGAGCACCGAGGCGGTTATAAATGATTCCCTCGTCTTTACCAAGGGTGATGTCCTTGGCGATGCCAAGGATGAGCGGATCAACGACCGAAGTGGGGTCGTCGAGATGCCAGTGAAGTCCTACGTCCATCATGATGAGGGGGTGGAAAAGGAGAGAAATGATTACTATTTGCTCTCCGACTTGTTGTGCTCCTTGGAAAGTTCGAACATCAGGGTGTTCTTCTCGTTCTGCTCTTTGGGATTGAGATTCGGCTTATCGAGAAGTTCCTGATAGCGCACCTTCTTCCGCTCGAGATCGCTTTTCCCCGGCGTCTTCGTGCTGGAAGGAGTGTTGTTGCCAAATCCACCTTTCGCTTCTGCTCCCGCGAGCTTGAGAATCGTGGGGATGAGCTTGAATTGCTCTGCGAGATCGCGTCCTTCGAGGAGAGCCTCGGCGTCTTTGCGCTTGTCTTCGTCTTCAATCGTCTCAAGCGCATTTTTCACCTGCTCCAGCGCAATCTTCTCGTAGGAGTCGACCTTCTTCTGCAGCGTGGCTTTCGATTCCGTCGTCGTCGCAAGCTCTTTCTCTTTGGTCTCAAGAAGCTCCTTGGTCTTCCCTTCCTGCTTCATCTTTTCCTCTTCCTCGGCTTTCTTCTTGTCCTCGTGTTCCTTGAGCTTTGCTTCTGCGGATTCGCGGCCTACGCGCTCTTTGTCGCGTTCCTCCACGAGAGTTTCAATGCGGGTCTTTGCGGTTTTCTTCTTATCGTCGCCCTCTCCTTTCTTTTTTCCTTCATCACCGCCCTTTTTCCCGTCATCGTCGCCCTCTCCTTCACCGCCATCGCCTCCGTCGCCGTTTCCTCCATCGCCGTCACCGGCCATGTTGAGGATGTACGGACCACGGAACATCGATGTCAGTGGTTTGGCACAAGTCGGATGTAAAAGAACGTCAGGCTTTGAAGCCATATGGGTTCGGGGTAGTGGATACGGATTCCGCCGTGCCGCTCGTTGCGCTTGAGCGGGGAAGCGAGTCGGGATTTAACGACTCCCGAGAAGTCGACATACAAAAAACCCGCACAGCCTTTCGGCAGTTCGGGTTTCGGTACGCAATTATGATACGCCATGGAGTCAATGACTGCAAACGCGATTCAAATTCGCAGCATCAGTTACCTAGAATTCTGT